>CAZPTO010000065.1:0-12562 GCA_964589155.1 uncultured Bacteroidaceae bacterium
TTGCCATACCACTTGGATACCTGTTATTGTCATTTTCCGGACTGGTATCCGGGCTGATCATTTTGTTCGCATTTTACCTGGTAAGGGGTTATGCCACTCCGGTATTGAAAGACTATATCAACAGGGTTACCGGTTCCGAAGTGCGGGCCACTGTACTGTCCGTCCGCAATTTCATTATACGGATCAATTTTTCGCTTGCCGGTCCGCTCATGGGATGGGCCAATGATATGTATGATCTGCCCACAGCACTCCTGATGGGAGGAATCATTTTTTTGATCCTGAATGTAATTACGGGAATACTGTTTCTCGCCCTGCGGGGTACCATGGATGACCGGGTGCATTATATCTCCAGGAACAGGCCATCATAGGCTGCTTTCATGCCTGCCGGCAATTCCTTTTCATAATCCTCCGCCCTTCCCATCTGGTGAGAAATATGTGTGATGTACCCATGTTCGGCACCCAGCTCTTTATAAAGTGCTGCAGCTTCAGAAAGTGTAAAATGCGAGTGGTGTTTTTCCCTCCGCAGGGCGCCAATCACTACATGAGTCAGTCCGCGCAGTTTTTTCTTTTCTTCTGCCGAAATGAAGTTGGAATCGACCAGGTAGGCAAAATCCTTGATCCTGAATCCGAACACGGGCATATCGGCGTGCTGCATCCGGATGGGCATGAAATCGATATCTTCAATGGAAAAAGGTTCACCTGTGATCTCATGGAGAATGACGTTGGGTACACCAGGATACTTGTCCTTTGCAAACACATAAGGAAAGGAGATCCTGATAGAACGCAGTACCCGCTTCTCACCATAAAGATCCATGGATTTACGCTGCAGAAAATTAAACGACCTGATGTCATCCATGCCTGCAATATGGTCCCTGTGCTCGTGCGTATATACCACCGCATCCAGACGGGTAATTTTCTCCCTGAGCATCTGCTGCCGGAAATCCGGACCTGTGTCCATCACTACCGCGGCACGCTCACTCGTTATAAGAATCGAGGACCGGAGCCGGTTGTCGTGTGGATCAGGGGAGGTGCATGCATGGCACTGGCAGCCGATCACCGGCACGCCCTGAGAAGTTCCTGTACCTAAAAATGTGATCTTCAAATTTGATTCGCTTCAAGATGAACCCTAAATTAATCATTTTAGAATGAAGGCTGATGAATTATGCAAAAACTGTGTTATTTTTAAGAAAAAAAAGATGGCTGGTAACCTATACCTGGTCCCCAACACCCTCGGAAGTAAGGATACAGATAATTTTCTGCCTCCCAATTTCAAACCTGTAATCGCGGGACTCAGGTATTTTGTCGTTGAAAATACCAGGAATTCCCGAAGGTTCCTTAAAATGATCGATCCGCGGATTGATATTGACGTGATCACTTTCTTCGAACTGAACAAACACACCGATCCTGCCATTGTTCCGGGGTTTCTGACCCCTTTAAAGGAAGGACATCATCTTGGAATGATTTCTGAGGCAGGGCTTCCCGGAATTGCTGATCCGGGAGCCCTGCTAGTGAGCCTTGCTCACCGGGAGCATATAAGAGTGATCCCGATCACCGGTCCTTCGTCCATGTTCCTTGCACTGATGGGAGCCGGTTTCAATGGTCAGCAATTTCGTTTTTCAGGATACCTGCCGGTACAAAAAAATGAACGGCGTCATGCCATCAAACAGCTCGAGCGCATCACCGAGGAGGAAAACGAAACACAAATCTTCATGGAGACGCCCTACCGAAACAATGCATTGCTTTCTGATCTGTGCGCAACCTGCAAACAGGATACGTTACTCTGCGTGGCAGCAGATCTGACCATGGAAACCGAGATGATCAAAACGGCACCGGTCAGCTGGTGGAAAAAGAATAAGCCGGATCTGCATAAGCGTCCGGCTGTATTTCTCCTCGGTAAAACCTGATATGGACACGTTTAGTCTACGTCAGGCACACTTCTCAATACTTCAATATCAAACAATAAAGTTTCATAAGGAGGAATAGCAGTCTTCCCGGTTCCGGATGCCTTGGTACCCTCCGCACCGTAGGCCAGTTCATGTGGGATTAGCAACTGACCGGTCCCACCGTACCTGAAATATTTCAGTCCAATGTCCCAGCCTTTGATCACGTCACCCTGTCCGATGGCGACATTCATGCCAGAAGCCTCTCCGGCGTTGCTGTCAAATACCCTTCCATCGAGTAGCTGCCCGGTATAGAATACCTCAACATTGCTACCGTCAGTCACCTGGGCAGAATCACCAGCCAAACCCGGTATATAATACATTACGGATCCGGTCTCGCTATCGCGAACCGGATAGGCACTCGGATGTTCAGTAAGGAAAGAATCGATCTTCATCTGTTCCCATTCCTCAACGTCCTCAATCACCGTGAGCAATTGCACATCGTACATGAGTGACGCGAACTGACCGATATTTCCAAAACCTTCCTCACCATACCCCAGGTCGCTTTTAAAGATCAGCCGTGCGATCCCTCCTTCCTTCATCATGGAGAGTCCTTCCCGCAGACCTTCCATCTCGGTGCCATGCTGATATTTGTAGGGTCCATATAATACTGAACTGTTATACAGGTTATAATTCATGGCCCACTCCTCATCGTAAGTATCCACAACTTTCTCGTCAGGAATGGTGTAAGCCAGGTAATTGATCAGCACCCAGTCGCCTGAATCGGGAGATAGCCCGGTCCCTGCTTCATCTTCAATATAATACAATCCACTTGGCTGGGGTTGCAGGTCAGGATACTTGGCATCCATATACAGCTGAAAATAACGATCTTCTTCCTGTTTAAAGGCATCATAGTTTACATCATCCTCACATCCCAGCATTGCCACAAGCAACAGCAGGATCCAGCTTTTATTTAAAATATTCCGTATCATTTTTAATAGTGTATCAGTAATGAGGTACAAATCTACAATTAGTTATTTAAAGATGCGTCAATTCATATGCAAGTTGCGTCAACCGGTCATCTTTTTACTTCCAACACCTCTACCGTGATCAATAAAACGGAAGAACCAGGAATACATTGCCTGTCACCAAAATTTCCGTGTCCCAGGTGTGGCGGGATCAGGAACCTGGCTTTTCCTCCTTCACGCATCAGCCCCAATCCCTCCTCGAGTCCGGCCTCGATATTTCCTTTTCCGGCAATTATCTGCTTCGGGTCAGCAGTATCGGCAGCGTAACAAACATTGCCATTCAGCAGGCGTGTTTCATATGCATACCTCACCAGCCTGTCTTTTTCTACCGGCTGCCCGGTGCCGCGACGCAAAATTTCGTACCAAAGTCCCGTGGAAGTTTCAGTCATCTCCCATCCTGCCCTGTCAGCAAAAGCCATCATGTGTTCGCGATGCCGCTCCCGCATGTATTGATTGGTTTCAATGAGTGACCGTTGCACAGTTTCATCCGGACCTGCATCACGTTCCTGAACAGGTGTTTGACAGGAAGTCAGCAACATGAATACTGAAAAAAGAAACGTAAAAATCTTAGCGCAATTCATCTTTAAACTCAGAAAGGATAGATTCAAATTTTTTGATTGTCTTCTCAAGGGGCAGGTCGTATTCACCACCAGCGGCATTGACATGTCCTCCGCCCCTGAAATATTCGGAAGCCATTTTGTCCACGGAAAAATTCCCCTTGGAGCGCAAGGATATCTTTACATGGTCCTTCTTCTCAATGAACAGTGCTGTTACGCGAATTCCCTTGATAGTAAAAGGGATATTCACGAACCCTTCCGTATCCCCTACCTGGTGATCGAAGCGCTTCAATTCCTCCCTGGTAAGGCTGATATACGCGGCGTGATAATCAGGCAGCACTACCATTTTTTCGGACATGCAATAGCCCATTAGCTTCATACGGGAAACAGAATAGCTATCATAGACATTGGTAAATATCTGGTCCTTGTCGATCCCTGCCGTAACCAGTTCACCTGCAATATTAAAGATCTCTGAATAGGAGGAGCCATACCTGAAATTCCCGGTATCTGTCATGATCGCAACATACAAACAAGTGGCTATTTCTTTGTCAAGAAATCCCGATCCGTCGATCTCCCGCATCAACAGATAGATCATTTCTCCTGCAGAGCCTCGCCATGATTCCGATATTGTGATGTCTGCAAAATCAGCAGGATTTTCATGGTGATCAATCAGAATACGCAGAGCATCTGAAGATTCAAGGTCCTTTTCAAGTTTACCGATGCGCCCCGGATCGTTGAAATCAACAAAAACGAGCGTTGCTGCTTCGCTGACCACTTTCCTGCAAGCATCCCTGTTCTTTTTGTAGGTCAGTACCATTTCAAATCCCGGAAGCCAGCGCAGAAAATCCGGGACCTCATTTGGAATCACAACCGTTACAGGAACCCCCTTCTTTTTAAGGTATAATGCCAGTGCTGCACTGGATCCGATGGCATCTCCATCCGGATTGATATGGGAGATCACCACCACAGGTTCTTTCTGCGCTATTATCGATTCGATTTTTTGCCTGGCTTGCTTATTCAGCATTATATATTAACAATTAGGAGGTTACCCTCAAATGAAACATCAAAAGTAAAAAATATATCCATTTGGCTTAACAAAACTGATCTATATTTGTTATTGCATCTATATCAGAAAAATGTAAGTACATGACTGGAAATTTCACATTTACAATGATCAAACCCATTGCGGTTGCGAAAGGTTTCACCGGTCCTATCCTCAACATGATCAGCGAGCACGGGTTCAGGATTACTGCACTCAAAAAGCTTCAGATGACCAGGAAGGATGCTGAAACTTTCTACCTGGTGCACAAAGACCGGCCCTTCTATAATGATCTCGTTACTTTCATGAGCTCCGGCCCGATTGTCGCGGCTATCCTGGAAAAAGAAAATGCAGTAGAGGCTTACCGGAAACTGATTGGCGCGACCGATCCGGCCAAGGCAGAGGAAGGTACCATCCGCAAATTGTATGCAAAGTCTGTGCAGGAAAATGCAGTACACGGATCTGATTCGGATGAAAATGCCGCCATTGAAGCTAACTTCATTTTTGCTGAGAGGGAACGTTTTTAGTAAAAAACAACTCCAATTCGCCGGGGCTACCTTAAAACTACATCATCGATCACTTCTGAACCCGCAGATTCATTCAGTCGCATGATAATATCCTCCTTGATCAGGGAAAGTTCATTCCGCATCACCGAAGAGTGGAGCTTGACGAAAAGCTTGCGGTCCTTCACGTAAACGGACCGGGTTGCATTGGCTACACTTTTCCCCAGAAGCGTATACCATGCTTTGGTGACCCGGTATTCGGACAGGCCCTGCTGCAGGTTATTGGCCCGCACATAATGATCCAGCAGGGATCCTATTTTTTTTTCTTTTTTTCGCTCCATCGCTAAGACTGAAGGGATATTCCCTCGTTAGTGATATTAAACACACGATGTTCTGCCGGGATCTCCTTCAGGATGTTCATCATTCGTGTTTCGTTCGTATCGGTGATAAAAATCTGGCCGAAGTGGTTTTCAGCCACCAATTGAATAATCTGCTTCACCCTGAACGCATCGAATTTATCAAATACATCGTCAAGCAACAGGATGGGGGTGTTTTGCATGGTCTCCTGCATAAATTCAAACTCTGCCAGCTTCAGGGCCACCAGGTACGTTTTCTGCTGTCCCTGTGAACCGGTTTTCTTGAGTGAATGCGCTCCCAGGTCCATGTTGATATCGTCTTTGTGAATACCGGTAGTGGTATATTGAACGATCATATCCTTCTGCCGGGAGTTGCGCAGTGCATCTCCAAAATCATCTTCCAGCAATTGTGAAAAATAGTTGAGTTTCACCTCCTCCTTGTTCCCGGAAACGTGCTGGTAGAAGCGCTGAAATACCGGGGTCAGCCGGTCCACAAATTTGCGGCGGGCAGCAAAAACAGGCGTCCCGTATTGAACCAGTTGCGTATCCAGCACATCCAGTACTTCACGGGAGGCTGCATTCGAATTATTCTCCTTCAACAACTTATTTCGCTGGGTCAGGATCCTGTTGTAAGAGATCACATTTTCAAGATAGATCCTGTCGTACTGCCCGATCACTCCATTCATCCATTTCCGGCGCTCTTCACTTCCACCCTGGATCAGCACATAATCTGCAGGAGAAACCATGACCAGGGGAATCAAGCCGATGTGCTCTGCAAGCCGCTTGTAATCTTTCTGATTGCGTTTGAACTGCTTTTTCTTGTTTCTTCGGATACTGCAATAGATCGTCTCCTCTTTTTCTTTGCGTTCAAAGACCCCCTGGATTATTGCAAAATCAGCTTCATAAGAGATGTTCTGTGTGTCTACAGGGTTCAAATTGCTTTTGCACAAAGCAAGGTAATGAATGGCATCAAGCAGGTTGGTCTTCCCGACTCCATTTTCCCCAACGAAGCAATTGATCCTGGGGCTCAGCTCCAGGTCAGCCTGTTCATAATTCTTGAAATTTATGACCGAAAGTGTAGATAAATGCATGATATAGTATTCGCTTCAGCAAATGTAAGGGATATTGAATGAAAAAACGAGATGCGCGCTGCTTATCGCATAACTTTTTCGCAAGAATATGAGCAAATTTAGGAAAAACCATTACATTTGCGGTGGTTTTAAAAAATGTAAAAATATCTTAGCAAATGGCCAAGAAACAAAAAGAGGTTCAAGGAGATAAGAATCTTGGTAATATTGAATCTGCACTTACGCGTACAGAGGTTTTCATCGAGGACAATCAGAAGATGCTCACGAACATACTGTTGGTGATCCTTGCTGTGGCATTGCTCATCATTGCAGGGAATCGGTACATCCTCAAGCCAAGGAACATGGAGGCAGCAACAAGCATGTATATGGCAGAGCGGTATTTTGAGCGCGATTCATTTAACCTGGCGCTGAATGGATACGGCACTTTTCCGGGATTTCTTGACATCATGGACGAATACGCAATCACAAAATCAGCAAAACTGGCTGAGTACTATGCGGGTATTTGCTACAAGGAACTTGGAGATTATGAATCAGCTGTTGATTACCTCTCCGGTTTCAATACCAGGGACCTGATGGTTGGTGCTGCGGCACAGAGCTCACTCGGAGATGCCTATACCGGTCTCGGCGAATATGACAAAGCTGTCAAGGTATATCTAGATGCTGCCAATAAATATGAAAATAGCTTTTCCACACCGATCATACTGAAAAAGGCGGGTATCGTCTACGAGGAGCAGGGAGCGTTGGAAAAGGCACTTGAGACCTACAAGCGCATCAGTAAGGATTACCCCGATTCAGCTGAAGGGCGTGAAATGGAGAAATACATCGGACGGGTACAAGGACTGCTCGAAACAATGTAAACATAGAATATGCAAGATGGACAAAGTATCAGCCCTTGTGCTGATACTTTTTTTTTCAATCATTTTCAAATTTAATATCTATGGCTACCAGCATAAAGAATCTTTCCTCTTATGATCCGGAAACAGTTCCTGATGCATCGGGAATGAAATTTGGGATCGTTGTTTCGGAATGGAACGAAGAGGTAACTGCCGCACTGACGGAAGGAGCTATTAAAACGTTGAAAAAACACGGGTGTCCCCCGGAAAACATTGTCGTCATGCCCGTTCCCGGAAGCTTTGAGCTCACCTTTGGTTCAAGACTGATCGCGGAGAAGCATGCATTGGATGCGGTGATTGCCATTGGTTGCGTAGTCCAGGGAGAGACACGTCATTTTGATTTCATCTGCCAGGGGGTCACCCACGGCATTGCGGAACTGAACCTGGAATATGACATTCCCTTTATTTTCGGCGTGCTTACGGCCGATAATCAGCAGCAGGCCCTGGACCGGGCAGGTGGCAGACATGGCAACAAAGGCGATGAAGCTGCAGTTACAGCGATCAAAATGGTCGGTCTGAAATCGCGGTCTGTCGCAAAATAATTCCCACAAAAAATACGAATGTGGATCTGAAGTGATTCCGACATTCGTATCTCTTTTTTGATACTGGTATACAGGCCCCAGCGGTTAGCGCTTTTTGCCCTTACCTTTTTGCAACTGCTGTTGTTGCTTGGTCATATCTTCCAGTCGTGCCTGCCATTTTGATTTTTTCTTAGGCTTGGCTTTCCGCGAATTAATCTTCTTGAGTATTGCGTCTTCATCTGTAAACTGCTTGAACAGGAAGTTCTGTCCGAGTGTAATTACGTTTGCCAGGAAGTAATAATACGTGAGCGCTGCGGAGAAATTATTCAGGATAAACATGAACATAAAGGGCATGATATACATCATGGTCTTCATTCCCGGCATGGCGCTTGTCGACTGTGTCTGGTTATTGATCCGCATGCTGAGGACCGTGGTGACAGTCATCAAAAGTGTAAACAAACTCACATGATCGCCATACATCGGTATGGTAAACGGAAGGTCCAGGATACTGTCGTAAGTAGACAGGTCATTGGCCCAGAGGAACTTCTCACCCCGCAGTTCAATGGATGACGGGAAGAAGCGGAACATCGCAAACAGGATAGGCATCTGCAACAACATGGGCAGACACCCGCCCAGCGGGTTGGCACCGGCTCTCTTATAGAGGTCCATGGTGGCCTGTTGCTTCTTCATTGCATCCTCTTTCTTCGGATATTTTTCATTAATCTCATCTACCTGTGGTTTCAGTACCCGCATCACTGCCTGTGACTTATAGGATTTGTATGTAAGCGGGAAGAGGGCAGTCTTGAGAATGAGTGTCAATAAAAGGATAATGATTCCATAATTATCGATGGAACGGCTCAGCCAGTTAAATATGGGAATGATCACGAATTCGTTCAGCCACCGGATCACTGAACCACCAACGGTCACCAGGTCCTCAAGTTTCCATTCCTCATATTGGCTCAGTGTTTTATGATGGTTTGGGCCGAAATAAAATGCCATGGACATGGTCTGATCATTGCTCCGGCTGTAGGGCAGGTCGATCTCACTGGAGAAGTGCCTGATATATTTACCAGGATCATCGTAGCGCTCATTCATCATATAGGCACTTTCAAAATAGTCCCTGGCGACAAAAACTGCAGAAAAGAACTGGTGTTTGTAGGCAATCCATTCCAGTTGTGTAAGTGCTGTTTCCTCCTGGATTGATTTCTTGGAGCGCATATTGAATTTCTCAATATCACCATCCCTGTACCTGTAATAGAGTGTTGTATAGTTGTTTTCATTCTGGTACCCTTTTTCCGTTGATGGAAAATATATCTCGTACAGGTAGGTTACATTGTCGGTACGGAACTGTTCCATGCCCACCATGCGGATATCAAAATCCACCAGGTATTTTTTGGGATGAAGTGTATAAATGTATTCAATAAAGGCGCCATCGGCGATATCCAGGCGCATGGTGATGCTTTTGCTGGATTCTGAGGCATTCAGTGTTTTCCGGGAAGTACCGGGGTTGAAATAGAGCTCACTCGTATTGATCCTCCTGTTGTCGGCAAAAAACTGAAGATCGAACTGTGATGAGTCGCCATCGAAAAGCACCACCGGAAGTGAATCATGTGTCTGGTACTTCTTCAGCGTGGCACTGTAGGGCCTTCCACCGCGGGTAGCCAGTTCGAGTTTAATGAGTTTATTCTCCAGGGTATAATACTCTTCCTCACCCTGCAGTGCATCCATGAATACACCATAATTTCTTTCCTGCTGACGGTAAAGGTCTGAATCCACATTCGCCGGGATGTCGTTTGATTCTGCCTGCTCCGGTGTCTGGCCTGTATCCTGAATCTGATCCTGTGCCAGCTCCTGACGTTTCAGCTCTTCCACCATTGCAATGGAATCACTTTTCCGTATGGCCTCCATCTGGGCTTCACGCGCAGGTTTGGTGATCAGGCTGTATCCGACAAGTATCACACCGATAAGTACTATACCGATGATAGAATTTCTGTCCATTATAAAATCTTTTGAATTGCAGCCACAAAAGTAATGTTTTAGCGCAAATAATCAGGAATTAATTACAAAACTCCGTGTAAATTCGGTGAATTGAAAAAAGTGAAGGGGTTCATTCAGCATGTTCAAGGGCTGCTTTCACAAAGCTAATGAACAGCGGGTGCGGGCTAAGCACTGTACTGCTGTACTCAGGATGAAACTGTGTGCCGAGAAACCATGGATGATCTGGTTGTTCCATGATCTCCACCAGGTTGGACTCCGGGTTGATCCCTGCAGCGACCATTCCATGCTGCTCAAAATCTGCAAGAAAATCGTTATTGAATTCATAACGGTGCCGGTGCCGTTCACGGATCAGTTTCTTTTTATAAATTTTATGTGAACGCGACTTTTCTACGAGCTCACATGCATACCCGCCTAATCGCATGGTTCCTCCTTTTTCTGTCACACCTTTCTGTTCCTCCATGAGGTCAATCACCGGGTGTTGTGTAATGTGACTCATTTCAGTGGAATGGGCGTCCTGGTATCCCAACACATTCCTGGCAAATTCAATCACGGCACATTGCAGTCCGAGACAGATACCGAAAAACGGAATCTTATTTTCACGGGCAAACTGAACTGCAAATATTTTTCCATCGATCCCCCTGTCACCAAATCCCGGAGCCACGAGTATTCCGTCATATCCTTCAAGATCTTCGGCGATTGATTCTGGTGAAATCATTTCGGAATGCAGGCAAGTAACATTCACTTTTGCATCGTTGAGCGCCCCGGCATGCGTAAGGGATTCAAGGATCGACTTGTAGGAATCATACAATTCCACATATTTTCCGACAAGTGCAATATTCACTTCCCGGGAGGCATTTTTTAATTTACGGACAAAATTGCGCCAGGGGGCCAGATGGATCTTTGACTTTGCTTCCATGTTCAGCCTGCTGAGCACAGTCTTGTCCAGGTTTTCCTCCTGCATGAGCAATGGGACCTCATAAATCGTGGAAACATCGATGGACTGGATAACAGATTCCAGGTTCACATTACAAAACAACGCGACCTTTTTCCTTATTTCCCTTGTGAGCTGGTGTTCAGTGCGCAAAACAAGAATATCGGGCTGAATCCCATTTTCGAGCAGTACCTTTACCGAATGCTGCGTAGGTTTTGTCTTGAGTTCACCCGATGCATTCAGAAACGGAACGAGAGTCAGGTGAATGATTGCTGTATTACTATGTCCCAGGTCCCACCTGAGCTGCCGCACTGCTTCAATATAGGGTAGTGATTCAATATCACCCACCGTACCGCCGATCTCGGTGATGATAATGTCGTATTTTCCTGTTTTTCCCAGGAGTGTTATCCTCCGCTTGATCTCATCCGTGATATGCGGGATGACCTGGACTGTTTTTCCAAGATAATCTCCCCTGCGCTCCTTATTGATCACAGATTGGTAGATCCTACCCGTGGTGACGTTATTGGCCTGGGATGTCTGGATATCAAGGAACCTTTCATAATGCCCCAGGTCCAGGTCCGTCTCGGCACCATCGTCGGTAACATAACATTCGCCATGCTCATATGGGTTGAGCGTGCCGGGATCCACATTGATATAAGGGTCAAGCTTTTGTATGGTGACAGAGAACCCCCTTGCCTGGAGCAAACGACCCAGGGAAGCAGAAATAATGCCCTTACCAAGTGAAGAAGTTACTCCACCTGTAACGAATACATACTTTGTTTTGGTCAAAATTAAAGGAGCTTTAAGTAAGCCGCAAAGTAATAAATAATCTCAGATTGAAGAAAATAATATTTTGACCATTTATCAACTACATGCTATCCTCCAGTTCATCAAGGATACTTAGCTTTTGTTCCAGCTGGTTGATCCTGCTGCGCGCATCTTCAAGCTTATCAGTAAATTCCGACAAGGTATCTTCTGAACTTTCTGTCTGCTTGAAGAATCCGATATTATTTTCCCACACGCTGATATCACTGCGAAGCTGGTGCAGTTTATTGGTCAGTTTGTCCCGTTCAAACCTGATTTTATTATCAGCCCGCGGGCTATGCAGGATCGCACTGATCCTGATCCGGTATCGCAACAGATTTTTCTCTTCTTCAGAAGCATCGGTTTTATCGATAATAGCATTGACAGCATTCTTGAAATCCTCCCTGATCTTGTCTTTCACCTCTGCGGGCACAAAACCGATCTCGTTGTAACGGGACTGGAACTCCCCGAGTGCCGACAAAAGGTCGCTTCTGCTTCCGGGAGACTGGAAATCATTCATCTCTTTTATCAATGCCTGCTTTTCCTTCAGGTTTTCTTCGTAAGATTCATTTTTTCCGCCAAAGAAATCAGCTTTTGCATTGAAAAAGTGGTCGCATGCCGACCGGAACCGTTTCCATAACTTATCTGACTCCTTTCGTGGTATAGGGCCGATCTCCTTCCATCTTTTCTGCAAATCGATCAGCTTATCGGACGTGTTCTTCCAGTCCTTATTTCCACTAAGGTCTTCAGCCTGTACAACAATCTCCAGTTTTTTCTCCAAATTCTCTTTTTGGTGCTCAAAAGTTTTAGCGTAAAAGGCAGCCTTCCTGTCGAAAAATGTATCACACGCCCTTCTGAACCTGGCATAGATCTGGTTGTTGTCCTTTTTTGGGGCGTAACCGATGGTCTTCCATTCTTTCTGGATCGCCAGCAGGTCATTGGTTTTCCGGACCCAGTCTTTATG
>CAZPTO010000066.1:0-12423 GCA_964589155.1 uncultured Bacteroidaceae bacterium
TCTACACGTACTGACACACTCTTTCCCTACACGACGCTCTTCCGATCTTGCATAAGAAATCCTGCCATCCAGTTTCCACGCCACAGTGGTCAGTAAATTGGATTTCGAGGAAACAGGCTCCTCACCCAGTTGCATTACAAGGAAGCAGCCGGTGCCATAAGTGTTTTTGACCATCCCGGGCTCGATGCACAGCTGTCCGAACAACGCCGCCTGCTGGTCACCTGCAACGCCCATGATCGGCAGGCTGAATCCCGTGGTGTCTCCCGATGTCTCCGCAAAAAGCCCGGAAGATCCTTTCACTTCCGGGAGCATGCTGCGGGGAATCGTGAACAGCTCCAGCAACGCATCATCCCACTGGTCCTCATAAATATTGAACAGCATCGTCCGGCTTGCATTGGTACTGTCTGTTACATGCGTTTTCCCGCGTGTAAATTTCCAGATCAGCCAACTGTCGATGGTACCGAAGCAGAGCTTTCCCTGTTCTGCCTTTGTTCTTGCTCCTGGGACATTGTCCAGGATCCACCTGACCTTGGTAGCTGAAAAATAGGCATCTATGATCAGACCGGTCTTGCTGCGTACCAATTCCGACCTTCCTTCGTCCACCAGTCTGCTGCAATATTCTGAAGTGCGGCGGTCCTGCCATACGATTGCATTGTATACCGGTTTGCCCGTTTCCCGGTCCCATACAACAACTGTCTCCCGCTGATTAGTGATGCCAATGGATGAGATCTCTTCTGAACGCACCCCGGACCTGGCGATTACTTCGGCGGTCACGGATGACTGGCTGGACCAGATTTCCTCCGCATCGTGTTCAACCCAGCCGGGTTTGGGGTAGTGTTGCCTGAATTCCTTTTGTGCACGGGTAATGATCTGGCCATCATGATCGAACAGGATGGCCCTTGAACTGGTGGTCCCCTGGTCAAGGGACAGCACATATTTTTTGCGCATCATGATCAACTATTTATTTTTGAAAGTACAAATTTGTAATGAATCTGCGGTACATTTGTAGCGAAACATGATTGATAACAACATAACTCAATGTCCACAGTAAAGACAGTCTGGCAGCAGGGGTCCTTGTCAACAACACTTGAAAAGGTCCCGCCACCGGAACTGATTGACCATATTGAAACCACCTACCTCGGTACACCCGGCGGATTGCAATACCACCATACCACGGGTATCCCCAAGCTGAAACAGCTCAGGAATTGCTATTTTGTTTTTCTGCGCCGTTCCGGTAACATGCTCGGATCGATCGGGTATGTACTCCGGGAGACCAGGGCAGGAGAACACGTATACAGAAGCTGGCTGGTGCGCTATTTTTCGATTAAGGCACCCCTGCGGACTGATCAGCAGCGCAGCCACAAGATCAAAAAGAGACCCATCCGGGACCGGTCGGTCTCGCTGATCAAGGATGTGGCCAATTTTTTCCACGATAACCCGGAACGACTGATCGATCCGGAAGTTAAAGAAGTACCGAAAGCCATTCTTTACAGCCTCGTGGAAAAAAATAATGCACGTTCCCGGAATTTTGCAGAAATCGGTGGGTATGAAAAAACAGGCGACGTGGTCTCATTCATGTTCAGCAGACTCAGGAAACGCAGGAAGATTGAGGTGGCACAATTGAAGCCTGAAGAGCAACCCATGATGCGGTCACTGTTGCGGGATTTTTATAAAGGGCATGCCTTCTATACCGAAGACAACCTGTTTCTGAGTGATGGCTATTTCATACTGCGGGAGAAAGATGAGATTGTGGCCGGATTGCAGGCCAATGAAGAGAGGTGGGAGATCAGTACAGTTGGAAATAAGCCCCTGGATCGCATCATTAAAATGGTGACACGCATTCCATTTATAGGCAGGCGGTTCCGTTACGAAGAGATGAAATTCCTCGGGATCGAAGGGATCTGGTTCAAAGAAGGGCACGGCGATGCCGTCTACCGTCTGCTGGAAGGTGTGCTGGCGCACAAAGACCATTACCTGGCGCTGATGATTATGGACATACGTGCACCTGAGTACCTGAATTTCAAAAAGCAAAAAAGACTGGGTCCGGTGAATACCGTCCTGGGTGCATTTGAAGCCGATTTTTATACCCGGTTTTATGCATTCCCGGAAACGGAAAAAGCGGAAGTCGCTGCACGTCCGGCCTATATTTCAATATACGATAATACATGAACACCAGCAATACGTTTCGTCCTTCACATTTGCAGCTGGAAGCGCTTATTACTGCTGACTGCGCTATTTGCTGCTGACTGCGCTACTTGCAGCTGACTGCACTATTTGCAGCTGGAAGCGCTATTTGTAAAGGGAAGCGCTAGTGGTAGCTGGATGTACTTTTTGCAGCTGGATGCACTTTTCTTATCTTTGCCCCCTCATCAAACCATCCATTATGATCAAAACATCTATACCCGGTTTTCAGCTCCGGCATGCTGAAGCGAGCGACGTTCCGCTGATACTTGACCTCATCAGGGGGATTGCAGCATATGAAAAGTTGTCGCACGAGGTTGTGGCTACCGAAGAACTGCTGAGGAAGAACCTTTTTGGTGAAAAGCGTTATGCGGAGGTAGTGCTCGGTTATGAAGGCGAAAAGCCCGTAGGATTTGCCCTCTTTTTTCATAATTTCTCCACTTTCACAGGACGACCGGGGCTGTACCTGGAAGATCTTTTCGTTTATGATGCCTTCCGGGGCAAAGGATATGGTAAAGCGTTGCTCCTGTACCTCGCGACAATTGCTCAAAAACGGGACTGTTCCAGGTTTGAATGGGTGGTGCTTGACTGGAATACTCCGGCAATTGATTTTTACAATTCTTTAGGCGCCAAACAAATGAAGGAGTGGATCATCACCCGTGTCGCAGGAAAGGATATCGACAAACTGGCGGAGAAATTTTAGGTACAATTCGGATCAAAGACGTAATATGAAATCAGGTGGTTGAATGTTTACCCTGCCCGGGGAGCTGGCCTGCACAGTAATGCAGGTCGCAGTCAGCAACATACCAGGAACCAATATTCCAAAAAAATTGTTACATTGACATCCAAACCAACCAGATCAATTGCATGGCTATCTCTATTCGCCCTGTAACCACACGGCAAGAGCTGAAAAAGTTCATACACCTCCCTGCAAAGATCCACAAAGACCATCACAACTGGATCCCGCCACTATATGGGGATGAGTGGGTGTTCTTCAGCGAAAAAAAGAATAAGTCATTTGCACACTGTGATACAGTCCTGTTCCTGGCTTACCGGCAGGATGAAATCGTGGGACGGATCATGGGGATCATCCACAGAGATTACAACCGGGAGAAAAATGAGAACAATGCCAGGTTCAATTTCCTGGAAGCATGGGACGACAGGGAGGTGATTGAAGCACTGGTGGAGGCGGTTGCCGGCTGGGCACGTGAAAAAGGAACAGAGAAACTCGTTGGTCCGCTGGCTTTTTCTGACAAAGATCCGCAGGGTTACCTGGTGGAAGGCTACAACGAACCGATGGTAATTGCATCACATTGTAATTACAAGTATATTACCGACCATCTTGCAGATATGGGCTTTACAAAGGAGATCGACCTGGTGGTTTACAAGGTGCCTGTGCCGGATGAAACACCGGAACTTTACCTTAAAATTGCTGAACGCGCCGAACGAAACAACCCGGAACTCAGCCTGATTGAATTCCGGAACAAGATCCATTTGCGCAGGTATATCCGGCCCATTCTGACCCTTGTGAATGAAACCTTTACAGGTATATACGGTTTTACCCCCTTCAGTCCCGGGGAAATGGATGATTTTGCGAACCGGTACATCCTGGTGCTGGATCCGAAGTTTATCAAAGCGATCGTCGATCCGCAAAATAAGGTGGTTGCCTTTATCGTGGGCATGCCTGATATTTCAGAAGGAATCAAAAAATCACGGGGCTACCTGTTTCCATTCGGGTTTATTCCCGTACTGACCGCGGGTAAAAAATCCCCGCAGCTGAACCTGATGCTGGGAGCGGTTGATCCGGCATACCAGGGGAAGGGACTGGATACCATCCTTGGACGGGCCATGCTGGCATCTGCACGAAAAGCCGGGAAGACATACATGGACAGTCACCTGGAGATGGAGACCAATAAGAAGGTCAGGGCCGAGATGGAATACATGGGTGGTGAAGTGTACAAAAGGTACCGCATATTTCAGCGAAAACTATAATCAGCGCCACGCGCTTTTTCCTGAAGTCCGGCCGCCCAGTATACGCTCGCCCCGGCACATTTACCTGGATCAGGTTGAGTTGCCGTTCGCAGACTGTTTCCTGCATTTTACCTTGCACACTGTTAACTTACTGCTAAAATTCCGGATTTTTGTTGCTCTAAACACCAAAACACCCTATATTTGCCCCATACAATTCAGAAAACATGAGAATTACATCTTATAATACGATTCTGTTTCCGGCCCTGGTGCACACCAAATAGCACCGCGTGAACTTTCCCTTTTTGTTTGTTTCGTAATTCTCATCTCATGTCACATTATTCCATTCAATCGTTAAGAAGAAATCTGTTTTCCCGTGAACTATGGTCAGATCTGAAAGAATCCATACGTGGTTCGGAAAAAGATTTCACCCAAATACCCATCAGCAAAGCCATCATCCTGCTGAGCATTCCCATGGTCCTGGAAATGGTCATGGAATCTGTTTTTGCGCTCGTCGATATTTATTTTGTTTCCCGTCTCGGAGCCCAGGAGGTGGCCGTAGTTGGGATCACCGAGTCACTCATGACCATTGTCTATGCCATTGGGATGGGACTTGGTGTTGGGACAACCGCCCTTGTTTCCAGGAGGATCGGGCAGAAGCGTCCGCGTGAGGCTGCACAAGCTGCAGTCCAGGCGATTATTGCCTCAGTGGTCATATCCCTGGTATTCAGTGTTATAGGAATCATATATGCAAAGGACCTGCTTCGTTTTATGGGGGCTTCCGAAGCAACCATCGAAATGGGATACCAGTACCCGATGATCATGCTGGGTGGAAATGCGGTGATCATGCTGCTGTTCGTGATCAACGCCGTATTCAGAAGCTCCGGTGATGCGGCGATCTCCATGCGTGTATTGTGGATTGCCAACCTGTTGAACATTGCGCTGGATCCGCTGCTCATCTTCGGCTGGGGACCATTCCCTGAACTCGGGATCAAGGGGGCTGCCATTGCGACCAATACCGGTAGGGGCATCGCTGTACTTTACCAGCTCTACCTTTTGATGAAAGGAAGTTACAGGGTGCGGGTAAAGCTGGAGGATATCCGGTTGCAGCTGACAACAATCTGGAAGGTGATCAAACTGTCCCTGGGAGCCATTGGGCAGAATATCATTGCCCACTCCTCGTGGGTCTTCCTTGTATGGGTGATCACCAGCCTGGGTGAAGAGGCGATCGCCGGCTATACCATTGCCATACGACTTATTATTTTCATCCTCTTGCCTGCATGGGGCATGGCCAATGCAGCGGCTACACTGGTAGGACAAAACCTGGGAGCGCAGCAGCCGGATCGCGCCGAACGGTCGGCCTGGATCGTGGGAGGGGTGAATATGGTCCTGCTGAGCCTGGTCTCGATCGTGTTTATAGCTGTCCCGCATGTCTTCATCAACTTTTTTGTCGACCAGGCCCTGGCACCAGAGGTCTGGCAGGCCGGGGTCACCTGCCTGCGTGTGGTAAGTTTTGGCTTCATCATCTATGCCATCGGGATGGTCATGGTACAGGCAATCAACGGATCAGGAGATACAGCAACTCCCATATGGCTGAACTTTATTGCCTTCTGGATCATCGAGATACCGCTGGCATGGGTGCTGACCAACGTTGCGGGCCTCGGTGTCCACGGGGTTTGCTATGCCATTATCGCAGCAGAAACCATCCTGGCACTGATGGCGATGTACATTTTCAGAAGGGGAAAATGGAAGCTGAAGGAGGTGTAGTCAGACAATTATTTATATTTTCACGGGAAGAAAACATCTTCGCGGAGTAAAGATATCTCTGCAGTAATGGACAGAAAGAATTGAAATAGCAGTAATTCCAGGCTCCGGCAGATTGTAGTTGTGCTGATGCAAAACGGTGCCGGGGGGCAAAACCTTTACTTTTCTTTCATCGGAAATGAGAAAAGGAATGCACAGCAGAAAAAAAGTGGAATGGAGCTTGAATTAATAAATATGTTAAGATGCGAAAAAGATTTTTAAAGCAATGCCTGGTCATCATCTCAGGTACCATTTTAGGCGTAAATCCGCTCTGTGGTCAACACGAAGGGCATGCACACCGAACGGTTTTTCATCCTCCTGCATATACATTTGACAGGCAGGATACGCTACGTGGATCAGTCACGCCGGAGCGAGTCTGGTGGGACCTGGTCTGGTATGATCTGGATGTGAAAGTCAATATCGAAGAACGCTCCATCAGCGGTACCAATGTGATCCACTACCGGGTGCTGGAACCGGCTGCGGTCATGCAGATCGACCTGCAGCAGCCGCTGGAGATCACTTCCATCATCCAGCAGGGAACGCCGCTCGAATTTACCAGGGAAGGGAACGCTTTCTTCGTATCCATGCCCCGGCCACAGGAGTCCGGCGAGATCAATTCGGTCAGGGTTACCTACCAGGGCACCCCCCGGGCAGCGGTCCGGGCTCCATGGGACGGTGGATTTTCATGGGAAGAGGATCAGAACGGCAATCCCTTTGTCGCCACCTCCAATCAGGGCCTGGGTGCAAGCGTGTGGTGGCCCTGCAAGGATCATATGTATGATGAGCCGGACAGCATGCGGATCAGCATTACGGCACCGGAAGGACTGATGGCGGTGGCCAATGGGCAGCTTACAGGGAGGGAGAAGCGCAGTGACCAAAACATTACCTGGCACTGGGAAGTGAAAAACCCGATCAATAATTATGGGGTGAATGTGAACATCGGCGATTACGCACATTTTTCTGAGATCTACCAGGGAGAAAAGGGGCCGCTGCAATGCGATTATTATGTGTTGAGTTATAACCTGGAACAGGCCAGGGAGCATTTCAAACAGGTTCCGAAGATGCTCGATGCCTTTGAATACTGGTTCGGCCCTTATCCTTTTTACGAGGATGGTTTCAAGCTGGTGGAGGTGCCCTACCTGGGTATGGAGCACCAGAGCTCGGTCACATATGGAAATCATTACATGGATGGTTACCTTGGACGCGACCTGTCGGGAACCGGGTGGGGATTGAAATTCGATTTCATTATCATCCATGAGTCGGGCCATGAGTGGTTCGCCAATAACATCACCTACAGGGACGTAGCCGACATGTGGATCCATGAGAGCTTTACCAATTACTCGGAGGGTTTGTTCTTAGAATACCACTATGGCAAAGCAGCTGGCTACGAATACCTGCGCGGGATCAGGAGAAATATCCTGAATGATATACCGGTCATTGGAATCTACGATGTCAACAAAGAGGGATCTGGTGACATGTATGCCAAAGGTGCCAGCATGCTGCATACCATCCGTCAGCTGGTAGACGATGATGCGCAATGGCGCGGCCTCCTGCGCGGACTGAACCGTGATTTCTTTCATTCCACTGTTACAACCCAACAGATCGAGCGATATATGATCGAGTATACCGGGCTCGACCTGCAGCCCGTATTTGACCAGTACCTGCGAACGGTGCTGATCCCCACACTTGAATACTATTTTGAAGAGGGAACACTCTATTACCGGTGGATTAACGTAGTCCCGGAGTTCAATATGCCGGTGAAGGTCACGATCGATGATAAAACCAGCATCCTGGAACCGCTTACAACATGGAAGTCCCTCAAAGCGGGTAAGAAATTTACTGAATTAACTATCGATCCGGATTTCTTCGTAGGGAAAATGTATACCTTCGGTAAAGCAGAATAAAAAATTTACAGCATTTTCCTTTATAATTTACACTGCTTCTGATATGGCCTGAACCAGCCAGATCTGCTTACATAAGATCCCTGGCATGAAGGAATTTTGCCCCCGCGGAACGCAATTCCTCAATTTGCTGTTGATATGTTTCCTGATCCAGGGGTCGGGTGGCATCCTGCACCAGGTGCACCTCAAATCCTTCCTCCAATGCGTCCTTCATAGAGAAATAGACACAAACATCTGCTGCCAGTCCGCAAAACCAGAGTGATTCTGCTCCTTTTTCCCGCAGGTAGCCGGCGAGTCCAGTACTTTTTTTATGCCCATTGTCGTAAAACCCGCTATAGCTGTCAATGCCGGCATCCATGCCCTTCCTGAAAATGGCCTCCACGGGTTGCATGTTCAGACCGCTATGGAAATCAGCACCGTTGGTTCCCTGTACACAATGGTCCGGCCATAACACCTGTTCCATCCCGTTCTCTGATATTTTTTCAAACTCCTTTTTGCCGGGGTGGTTCGAGGCAAAACTCATATGTTCCCGGGGGTGCCAGTCCTGCGTGGCAACCACCAGGTCAAAATCCGGCAGTATCTTATTGATTACCGGCACAATGTAGTCCCCATCAGGAACTTCAAGGGAGCCTCCCGGAATAAAATCATGCTGTACGTCAACAATAACAAGTGTTTTCATACGATTTACTTTTTACTATTCTGTTCGATTATTTCATCCCTTTCACGGTTGAGCCGTTTGCTTAATCCCACTTTGTAAATGTGCGGATTTTCGAGCCGCCTGTATTCACCTGAAAACATATTGATCCGCTCAGTACTGTAACTGGTGATCTCTTCGAGCGACCTGGGTGGATGGGTTCGCTTGCCGTCTTCCATCACCAGCTGAAGCAGGGGTTCGTTTGTACAGTTTTCGAAATTCATTTTTTTGTGAATATCAAAAGGATGGTGCATCTCGCAGATGTCCTCCTCTTCCCATATTGTAACCACATCGGCTTCAGCATGGCCGCTGCTTTTATCAAAGATCCTGTGCACTTGTTTCTTATGCGGCAGGGTAATTTTTGCCGTGTTTTCAGAAAGTTTAATACGCGGCTGGTCATGGGCGAAGGCCAGTTTATAGACCCCGTCCAGGGCTGCATCTGGCTGACCGGTGACCAGGCTGGTGCCTACACCGAAGACATCAATGGGTGCCTCCTGGTGCAGCAGGCTCCTGATCAGGTATTCATCCAGCTGGTTGGAAGCTGCGATCTTCACATCTTCAAAGCCGGCCGCGTCCAGCATCTTCCGCGCTTTTTTTGCAAAGTATGCCAGGTCACCACTGTCCAGCCGGATGCCTTTGAGTTGCTTGCCCTGTGATGCCATCTCCTCCGCAATTTTAATGGCATTGGGCATACCACTCTTCAACGTGTCATAAGTATCCACGAGCAAGACACAGTCATCCGGCCAGGTCTGCGCATATTTTCTGAATGCTGTCAACTCTTCATCGAAACTCTGCACATAAGCATGTGCCATGGTCCCCGATACCGGGATACCAAACTCCATTCCCGAAAGTACATTGCTGGTCGCATTGAATCCACCGATAGCAGCCGCCCTGGAAGCATGATTTGCTGCGGGTCCGTGCGCCCTTCGCATGCCAAAATCGATCAGCACGCGATCCCCGGCAATCAGCCGCATCCTGCGTGCCTTTGTGGCGATCAGGGTCTGGTAATTCAGGATATTCAGTAACAGTGTTTCAATAAGCTGTGCCTCGATCAGGGGCGCTTCGACGGTCAGGACAGGGCGCACCGGAAATACCGTATCCCCCTCCCTTGAGCTGTAGATACTGCCAGTGAACCGAAATTCCTCCAGGTACTCCAGGAATTGTTCATCGAACCCCTGTTTTTTTAAATATGCAAGATCGCGATCCTGAAACCTGAGCTTCTCCAGTACATCAAGCAATACCTCTAATCCTGCGTAAATCGCATATCCGCCTTCAAAGGGCAGTTTCCTGAAGAAATAATCGAAGATCGCTGTATCGTTTCCGTTGCCGTTCTGATAATACGCCTGTGCCATGGTCAGCTGGTACAGATCTGTATATGTGCCTGATTGTTGCATTTGATGGTTCAATTAAATGCGCTAGCGGCCGGTATTCATAAAAGTAGTGTATGCACTGGTATTAGTTACCCGCCTGACGATATAATTTACTTACCACAGTTTCAATCTCGTCTGAGATTGCTTTGTAATTGAGCGGCTTTTTGAAATACCTGATGACTGTTTCTCTGTCAATGGCCTCCTGGATCTCCCCGGTCACTTCGAATCCGGTCATGATATAGTAATGGCCATGTGGTGCGAGGTGTTTTGCACGCTCGATAAATTCAATACCATCCATGTTAGGCATCTTCATGTCGCAAAATATCAAATGAATATCTTTGTGCTGTGAGAGGATATTCAACCCGCTATCACCATCTGCGGCAGTGAAGACATTGTAATGATCCTTATAATATGCCTCATATAGCATCAGGTTTACAGGTTCATCATCTACAAACAGTACATTTGGTTTAGCCATTTCCCTTGTTCTTTTCGGGTAGTAACACTGTAACAATCGTGCCTGTATTTAGTTCAGAATCAATTGCCAGACTACCTTTATGATTCTTTATGATATTGTAAGTGATGGACAACCCAAGGCCCGTTCCTTCACCCGGATCTTTTGTTGTAAAGAAGGGATCGGTAATCTTTGATATGTTTTCTTTCTCAATCCCACATCCTGTATCTTTGATCTCTATGCGTGCATCCTGATTGGCGGCATTTGTTTTAATCGAAACAGTACCATAATCATCAATGGCCTGTATTGCATTTAGAAGGATATTGATAAATACCTGGTGCAATTGCCCTGTATTCCCCTGAATGACCAATGGCGTCTCAGAATACTTTTTTGTAACACTGATCCTGTCTTTCATCCTGCTTTTTATGATGATCAGACAATTATCCAGGATCTCATGGATATTACAATACTCATTGTAGCTATCAGTATCGCGACTGAAGTTGTTCAGCCCTGTAACGATGGAGCTGATGCGTTCAATGCCCTGCCCGATGCTGTCCAAAAAGAGTTCAGTCTTTTCCTTCCCGGGTTTTTTTTCATGTATTATGGATTTTAACCCGGACAATCCCCCGGAGATGTAGTTAAGGGGATTATTAATTTCGTGTGCAACGCCAGCTGTCAGTACCCCGAGGGAGGCCATTTTATCAGACTGTATCAACTGCGCCTGGGTATCCTGAAGATCTTTTAGCGTGTTCCGCAGATTCTCATTTTGCTGGTTGATGACCTTGTTTTTCTCAGAAAGGTCCCTCACTGCCTGATCCAGCCCCCGTGTTTTTTCCTCCACCAGGACTTGTAGATTATCTCTGTGAATTTCAAGCTCTGCCTCGGTTTTGCGCAGTTGACCCAGATGTTTTCTCAGGAAGAGGAAAAAAAGCACAGCTGTCACCAACACATAAAACCACCCTTTGTAAGTCTGTGCCTTCGTGAGTAGCTCATCATCAGAGATGAAGGTGTTGATCAGCCGGTCGGAGAAAATGATCCACACAACCCCTACTGCCAGGTAAACCAGTGTTATTTTATATTCAAATCTGAATGTTGCCATAGGATGGTAATTGATTTATTAGAAACAGATCCGTGCCAGTAATTACTTCACTTAAGAGATAAACAGGTATCAAATTAGACGTTGCTTGTAAAAATAACATAATTTAACGGTTAAAGAACAGTTCAGCAGATTCATCTTATCAGTTGTTGTTGCTAATTATCAAGTCATTTCATATCTTTAAGCAATTAAACGGGTATGATGAAAAATGAACTTGCTATGTTTAATTGAAAGTGGATGTATTTCATTTTTTTCAGCAGACCCCAAAATTACGGCAGCATGGTTACTGTTAAAGAAATATTTTTCCAGACCTGGAACGGACAGGGCCTTTTCGAGTGCCTGCTGAACTGATTCCTTTTTGTATACCTTTCCTGGAGCAGACTGAGAGGCACCTGATCATCCGATTTCAGATCCCTTATTTCAAGCATCCCTGAATTCCAGTCCCGATAATTGTTAAGGTCTTTCGTATCTCAATTACGTTTTTAATTCCGGCACATTATGCCCACCATTTTCGACATCAAGCGATTCGCATTGCACGACGGCCCCGGCATTCGTACTACCATCTTTTTTAAGGGCTGTCCGCTGCGGTGCAGCTGGTGTCACAATCCTGAAAGCCACAGTGCTGAGCCAGAGGAATATCCACACCAGCAAAGGATCGACGGGAAGGAGATCAGCATGACCCGGATCTATGGCAAGAAAGTAACCCATGCGGCGCTGATGGAAGAAATTCTCAGGGACAGGGTGTTTTTCATGGAATCGGGTGGAGGGGTGACCTTTTCGGGAGGCGAACCGCTGATGCAATCGGATGCATTATTGAAATTACTTGAAGATTCAGGGGAGGAAGGACTGCACCGTGCTGTGGATACCTCCGGACATGCTACGAAAGAAACACTGATGCACATAGCGGAGCATACTGATTTGTTTCTCTACGACCTTAAAATCATGGACCCGAAAAGGCA
>CAZPTO010000067.1:0-12318 GCA_964589155.1 uncultured Bacteroidaceae bacterium
CGGACTGCCCTGTTATGCCGATAACATGCAAAAACTTAAAGCCTCGGGACTTACGATCTACCTTCAATTGCCACCCAAAGCTCTGTTAAGCCGGCTGAAGGTTTCAAAAACAAAGCGCCCGCTGCTGGAAGGAAAATCAGAAGAGGAAATGAATGCAACGATCCAGGAGATGTTGCGCGAACGGGAACCCTATTACAGCCAGGCAGATATGATCATCGACGGCCTGGACAGGGTGAACGAGCGGGTGGTGAATGCCATCCAGCGAAGGAAGTGATAAAGTAACAGTAGCAAAGCTGATGCGTTAAAGTATCTATTGCTTAAGCGAAACAGCTTCATTAAAAAATGCCATTTATCAAAGCCGCACTAATCGCTGCATCCAGATCAAGCGCAGACAGTTTTTCTGACACTTCCCTTCTCCTGTGCCTGGTCCCCCGAAGTGTCTCAACAATTCGTGCCCCGTCCAATTGCACCGTCCCGCTCAATGCAAACTCTTCGATCATCCCCCTGTTCACAAATATCCGGATGTGCAGCACTTCGCCGGTCACAGAAACCGTTCGCTCCACCTCGTATTTGGGTGAGTAGCCATAGATCCACTCCCAGGTGCTGAACTTGCTCCCGGCCATCTCCCGAATCGTCTCCAGGTCGCTGTCGGTAAATGCATCAACTTCATGGTCATCGCCAGCATGCAGGATATGATCGAATACATGCCTGAAGAAATCCTCATTCGGAAGCGGATTTTGCATCAGCTCACGCAGGTTCACCACTTCCGAACGTATCGATTTCACTGCCTTGTCCCTGTATCTCCCTGCATCTACATACAGGCATTCCGACAGGTGCTCCAGGTCGGTGTCATACAGGAGTGTCCCGTGGTGAAGTACCCTGGTCTTGAATACATGACTCGCCGTACCGGAGATCTTTCGCTTTCCTGACAGCAATTCGTTCCGCTTCCCCATATGCGCAGGGATACCCAGTTGTTCCAGTGCCGAAATCACCGGGGCTGTGTAGGTTTTGAATTTGATGAAATCCCCGGGTGATTCGTTGGTGATAAACGCGTAATTCATGTTTCCCGGATCGTGATATACTGCGCCGCCGCCAGAGATACGCCTGGCAAGCATGATCCTGTTCTTTTCCAGGTAATCGAGATCGATCTCTGCGAGGGCATTCTGGTGCTTACCCACCACTACCGACGGATGATTCACATACTGGAAATAGAAAGCTCCTGAAAAGTGTTTCAGCAGGTATTCTTCAGCCGCAAGGTTGAAATAAGGATCATTGCTTTCACTCAGGATGCATCTCATCGTGACGAAGAATTAACGGGAGCCTGCATCTTCCATGAGGAAGGCAGTTGCTGGACCGTCCATGAAAACAACAGGTAAACCAACAGGCCGCAGAGCACCCCCAGGACAGCGCCTCCCAGCACATCGCCGGGATAATGCACGCCCAGGTAGATCCTGCTGTAACTCACGATCGCCGCCCATGTCAGCATCAAGGCTGTAAACCATCTCTTGCGCTGGATCAGGAGCAACAACATGGCAACGGCAAATGTATTGGCAGCATGTGAAGAGACAAAACCATACATGCCCCCGCACCTCCCGTTCACAATGTGCACTGCTTCCTTTAGTGCAGGCTCATGGCAGGGTCGGAGTCGTTCGAATACTTCCTTGAACAGGTGCACCGAGGTCTGGTCCGCCAGGGTGACTACAAGTGCAATAAAAAAAATAATGGGTACCAGCTGCCACCTGCGGGTCCACCCCAGGTAGAGCAGCAGCAACAGGTAGAACGGCCACCAGGTGGTCTTCCCGCTGATCCATGCCATGATACTGTCAAAGGCCTCGTTATGTAAACCATTGAGAAAAAGAAACAGCTGCGTATCAAGATCAATGAGTGTGGAAAGCATGGATCAAATGGTTTTTCTTTTTCTTATCTGTTCAACATTTTCCAGATCGTATCACGCAATTGTACCAGACCGTGGTTGGCCACGGAGGAGATAAATACATAAGGTACTTCCGGCAGGTCCTGCCTCACTTCGTCCATCAACTCCTCATCCAGCATATCCGATTTGGAGATAGCAAGCAGCCGCTGTTTATCGAGCAATTCCGGGTTATATTCTTTCAGTTCGTTGACCAGCACCTCGTACTCTTTTTTGATATCGTCGCTGTCGGCCGGAACCAGGAAAAGCAGCATGGCATTGCGTTCGATATGCCTCAGGAACCGGTGTCCGAGCCCTTTCCCTTCACTGGCCCCTTCAATGATACCCGGAATATCTGCCATCACGAATGAGCGATCGTCGCGGTACCTGACAATCCCCAGGTTCGGGACCAGGGTAGTGAACGGGTAGTCCGCAATCTTTGGTTTGGCAGCAGAGACCACTGAAAGCAGTGTTGATTTCCCGGCATTGGGGAATCCCACCAGGCCAACATCCGCCAGCAGCTTCAGCTCCAGGATCACCCAGTCTTCCTGGCCTGGTTCACCCGGTTGTGCAAATCGCGGAGTCTGGAAAGTAGAAGATTTAAAATGGTCATTCCCAAGTCCTCCCCTGCCCCCGGGCATCAGGATCTGCTCTTCATTGTGAGAGGTGATCTCGAATAATACTTCTCCTGACGCTGCATTTTTGGCCACGGTACCCAGCGGGACTTCGATGATTGCATCTTCCCCATCGGCCCCGGTTTTCAGTGAAGCACTGCCTCCCTCACCATTGGTGGCAAAGATATGCTTATGATATTTCAGATGCAGCAGGGTCCAGAGCTGTTCATTCCCTTTGACGATCACATGGCCGCCCCTGCCTCCATCTCCCCCGTCAGGCCCCCCCTTCCGGGTGAACTTGTCGCGATGCAGGTGTGCAGACCCGGGTCCTCCCTTACCGGAGCGACAAAAGATCTTTACATAATCGACAAAGTTTGAATTACTCATAATGTAAAAATACAAGATTCCATGAGAATTGCAGCCCACCCGGTGGCCAAATCATTCATCTGCAAACAAAAAAAGGCAGCCAAAGCCACCTTTTTTATACTTCTGTCAGCAAAAAATCATGCGCTGTGGTCATAATATTTTTTAAATCCCTCAACCGCTTTCACAATACGCTTGAAGATCTGGTCAATGGTTCCAATACCATCCACCGGCACATGCTTGTGCATTTTTTCATAATAATAGGTCACCGGTACGGTCTGACGTTCATATACATCTATTCGGTTATTGATCGTCTCTTCATTGTCATCCGACCTGCCGCTTTCCTCGCCTCTTTTCAACAGCCGTTTCACCAACTCCTCCCGCGGCACCTCGAGTGAGATCTCCATGGTAACGCGCTCATCATAATCTGTAAGTGCCTTCCTGAGCTCCCTGGCCTGCTCAACCGTACGGGGAAAACCATCAAATACAAAACCCGGCCCATCCTTGTGCTCTTCCAGCTTCTTCCGGATCATTCCGATAACAATCTCATCGGGCACCAGTTCCCCGGCATCCATGATCTTCTTTGCTTCCATTCCCAGGCTGGTCTTGTTCGCCACTTCACTGCGCAGCAGGTCACCGGTTGAGATATGAATCAGTTGATACTTTTCAATGAGTTTTTCTGCCTGCGTTCCTTTCCCGGATCCGGGAGGGCCGAATAATACAATGTTTAACATGTGTTGCGTTTGATTAGAATGATGAATAAATGAAAGCTGCAAAAGTAAATAATCTTACTGTTTTTCCTTCACCAAAGTGTAAATTTCCGGAAGATTTCTTGCATAGCCATTGTAATCGAGCCCGTAACCCAGTACAAACTCATTGGGGATCTCAAATCCCACATAATCCAGTTTCACCTCTTTTTGCAGTGCATCCGGCTTGTGGAGCATGGTGGCGACCAGGATCTCTTTCGGCTGGTAACCGCTCAGCTGCCTGATGATCGTATCCAGCGTAATGCCTGTGTCTACGATATCTTCCAGGATTACCACAGTGCGGTCCTTCAGGTCCTGGTTGATGCCGATCAACTGCTTGACCGTCCCGCTGGTCTGTGTACCTTCATAGGAGGCCAGTTTCAGGAAAGTGATCTGACAGGGGATGGTGATCTGCTTGAAAAGGTCGCTTGCGAACATGAATGCACCATTCAGGATACCCAGGAAAATGGGATTCTTTTGTGCAAGGTCCTGGTTCATTTCTGCTGCGATACGAGTGACCTCGCCTTTTATTTTCTCCTGGGTAATGGTCGTCTCGAATGTCAGATCGAGCACTTTGATTCGCTTGTTCGCCATGTGATATAAAGTTTTTACGAAGTTAAAAAAATAATAAATCAACAACATGCAGTATTATGCTGATCACTTTTCACGATTGTTGGTAATATTTATAGTTTTTTTAATGATTTTTCCGATTTTTGTTGCCGGGAGGCCGAGAACCGGTTTTTACAGAACATAAACCAGTAGAAACGGATGAAATTTTGTACATCTTGTGAACCGCGATTGATTTCTGGCGTTACATGTTCAATAAAAAATTGAAACACTCGTCCCGGTATCCGCGATAATCGGATCTGGATGGTAGTAATCACAAACCAAAACGTTCAATACATGAATCCAAAAGTAAGCATTATCATGGGATCCACATCCGATCTTCCCATTATGGAACAGGCGGCAAAGATCCTCGACGAATTTGAAATTCCATTTGAGATCAACGCACTCTCCGCACACCGCACACCGCAGCAGGCCATGGATTTTGCGCGTGGTGCCTATAACAGGGGCATCAGGGTGATCATCGCCGGCGCAGGAGGTGCAGCGCACTTGCCAGGTGTCGTCGCGGCACTCACGCCACTGCCGGTCATAGGGGTGCCGGTTAAAGCATCCATCTCGCTCGATGGTTGGGACTCACTACTTTCCATTGTCCAGATGCCTCCCGGAATACCGGTAGCAACTGTAGGCGTTGATGGTGCCCGCAATGCTGGCATCCTCGCTGCACAGATACTGGCTACAGGTGATGAGCAAGTGATGAGAAAGATGGAAGCCTTTAAATCGAGCCTCGAAAGCAAGATTGTCAAGGCAAATGAAGATCTGAAAGAGGTGAAATACAAGTTCAAGACGAACTGATTTCATGGCAAGTACATGAAGTCCTCATCATTAAGAAAAGTATCTCAAAGGTGCATTGACCAATGGAGGTGAACCAAAATTGCTTTGACACAGCACTTACTTTGTTCGATTCGCCGAAACTAAACATTTGTAACCTGAAATTTTAGGTCAGCAGGCTGGCCTTATGCGAACTATAAGATAAATTATCTCATAAGATGAAACACCCACTGAAACTGTGGGCCAATCAGAGACCGGGAATAATGCTCCCGGTCTTTTTTTTGTCCTTTTTCTTCAGCAGCACCGCCCAGGGAATACTCCCTGATGCCTATAGCCTGGCGCGGGGAGGAATGTGTGCCGCTGGTCCGGAGGAGGCATGGTCACTGTACAATCCGGCCCTGTTGCCCGCAAACCATACAGCAATGTACCTTGCAGGTCATGCACGACCCTATGCAATCGGGGAAATCGGGATGACATCGGTCAGCGCTATCCTGCCTGTCGATCCGGGAACCTTTCGTCTGAAACTCTCGGGCTACGGCATTCCCGGGTACAGCGAACTTATCATGGGACTGGGATATGGAATGCAAGTATCTGAACACCTGTTTGCCGGGATTAATTTCCAGTACTACAACACCACCATCCCGGGCGATTTGAACTATCTCTGGACCATCGGATGCGGGGGCGGGCTGCTCTTTGCACCCTCAAAAGCTACCCGGGCAGGGATTGTCCTGTTGAACCCATTAACAGCAGGCAACCATGCCGGATACGGCCCGCTTTTTTCTGCTATGATCGCCGCAGGACTCACACAAAGAATATACGAGAATACACACCTGCTGCTTGAATGTTCCTACAGGAACAATGCACCTTTACAGGTGAAATTCGGACTGGAATATACCCTGAAAGACTGGGGCTCCCTGGCATGTGGAGCACACTCCTCCCCTGCTACATATGCTTTTGGCGCAGGATTTAATTCCGGAAATTTTGAAATACATTTTGCGACTGCCTGGTCGGCCCTGCCGGGCATCCATCCTTCAATCCTTTTCGTATGGCTACCCTGAAAATGAAATTTTCAATGGTTACCATTGTGGTGCTCCTGTTTACACGATCCTTTTGTCAGGATCCTGGGATCGCAGAATCGATCGCCGGAGAGCTTATGGAAAAAGGTCAAACCGAAGAAGCTGAAGAGCTGTATGCCACAGTAGCCAAGTACATCGATCAACCGGTCGACCTAAATAGTTGCAGCAAAGAAGAATTATCCGGGACAGGTATCTTTAGTCCCTTCCAGGTATTCGCCATCATGGACCAAAGGGAGAGGTACGGCCCCTTTTTCAGTATTTATGAGCTGGCAGTCATCCCGGGTATCCACAGGGAATTCCTTGAAGAGATCATGATGATGTTCTCCTTCACGGGTAAAAAACAATCTCCAGGAAAACCACACTTGGAAGGAATGGTGTTGACGAACGTCTCGTTACGTTATCCAGTGGCATCAGGAATGCATTCAATCGATTCAGAACAAGCAGCATACCAGGGTGGCCCACTGAAATTTACACAACGGGTCCAACTGAGCTACGGAAATCAATTCTCTTTCGGAACAGCATTTGAAAAAGATCCGGGCGAGACATGGACCAACAGGCAACGTCCTGAACATCTTACAGGATACCTGATGTACCAACCAGGGAACCAATCCGGGACGTTCATTGAAAAAATTGTCATCGGTAATTTCAGGATTCACCGGGGGATGGGAATGGTGCACAAGTTGGGATTCAGCTCGCGAAGCACTGAACGGGCACTGAACGGATACCGGAGATCCTATGGAAAACCGTTTGCTTCCACCCTTGAATATGATTACTTCCGTGGAATATACGGAGCGGCATCATCTGGAAAATGGGACATGGATGTATTTATGTCATATCAACCGGCAGATATCTCTTTTTTCAGGATTGAAGATAAAATTGAACTTTTCGACATGACCCGACGAACTGGTCTGCACAGAACTCAGGGTGAACGGCAGGTGTTTGACCGGGCCCGCCAATCGGTTGCAGGTGCCGCTCTGAACAGGTCGGGAAAAAACTTCTATACTGGTTGTTCTTTCACGGGAGCCCGGATGCGCCTGACTGAAAACGGAATGGACTCATTGCAAATTACAGAGCCAATTCATTCATCCCGGATGGCCATGTCTGCATACGGTGTCGCTTTCGGATCAACATATGAAATCTACGGAGAGGCAGCACTTGACCATGCACTTCATGCTGCTGTACTTCTCGGGGGTGTCCTGGTCATCAATCCTGCCTTATCCTGGAATGCATCGGCTACCCGAATATCACCTGGATACAGGAAGATCATGTCAGGATCATCATTGAGAATAAAAGATGTTTACACCTTCCAAACAGGCATCAGGATCACCCCCTTCAATGATGCCCGGATCAGGATATATCATGACTTTTCGATCGCTGCACCCCGCACATCCCATGCAGGTCCCTTGGTGCCGGAGCGCTATATAAATATTGAATGTATATACAACAAGAAAAAAACACCTGCGATCACACTGAAATACACCGGGAAACAGTTGCAGGAATCCATTACCGGAGACTTCCCCGGAAATGGTATTAATGCAACCAGGCGACAACAACATTTCAGGATTCATTACAGGTGGGAACCCATGGACCAGCTCATCCTTCAGGGAAGAATAGAATTCAGCTCACTGCGGCATAGCGATTCAGAGGGTGTTTCCCATAAGGCAGGATCCGATGCTGTGAAGGTGTCTGCTTCTCAGGGGAGCAGCAGATATGATCATGGTAGCAGCGTTAAATTATCAACAGGCATAAAAGATGGGACCAATAGGAAAAACGGAACAGGCAGCATGGTCTATCAGCAAGTGCAATGGATCCCGGGAGAAAGGGTGCGCATCACTTATCGTTATCTATTGTTCAATGTAGAGGATTGGGAGAACCGCATCTACACCTATGAACCCGGGGTCAGGTACAGTTTCCTGTTCCCTGCCTGGTATGGAAAAGGCAGCAGGAACGTGCTGGTCGTCTCTGCAAAGATCAGCAGCAGATTCACGATACGGGGCAAACGCGGTCTGACAGTTTATGCCCACAGGTGGGAGACTGGCACAGGTAATGAGGTCCGTAAGGGCAACCGGCGGTTCGACCTGGAGGTCCAGCTGCAGGCTGATATTTTCTAATGCAACCTGCAAATTTTCAGCCTGCCTAATCTCCTCAATAGCTATGATCCAAGGAACCAGCGGATTGATAATTGATCACTTCAATCATCTGCAGGAAAAAATCTCCAATGATCAGATCCTTCCTTCCCGTCTTCTTTTCCTTGCGCTGCTGGCACCTTTGCCACCCAGGAATCCCCATCCGCCGGATCCCAGCACAAACCCGAAGGCATACCAGAAACCATTGTTGTTGGGTGCAAAGACGGTTACATCCTCACGCCAGATCATGGCCACCAGGTCAATAGGTGCAATGATGCCATGCCAGAGACCGTTCCAGAATCCGTATGTTTTGCCATCCAGGCATTCGGAAACGTCCTCGTAATTGGAGCATCCTGAAATAACCAGGATCATCAAAAGACCGACAACCAAAACCGGGGTGTAATTAACCTGTGATAAAGCTCTCATGGTATTTAGGATTAGTTCATGAAAATCCACTAAATGTCAGAAAAAAAATGCACTTAATACCGCGCCGTCTGAAAAAATCAGTCAAATTTCAGGTCACGCACATTCAGTTGCGTACTCCGGCGACCACGGTATTCGTTCTCCTGCACAGAATAGCACAGATCGAAAGAGCTTCCACGAGCAATCTTTTCAAACATCTTTCCTTGTTGAAAGGCAATCGCAGTAAACACCTTGAAAGGGTTTTCCTCCTGCACGAGCTGTAGCCTCAGGTGATCACCTTCCGCACCAACACGTTTGCCCATTCCATTGTCGGAAACATTCTCTGTCAGAAATACAGGTGCCGGATTCTCAGGTCCGAAAGGTCTGAATTGGTTGAGTACCCTTACAAATTTATCATCGATCTCGGACAACTGTAGTTCCGTATCAATCTCCACTACCGGGATCAGCAGGTCTGCATGGATATTCTCATGAATGTATTCTTCAAACCGTTTCGCAAAACGCTTGATATTGCCCACTTTCATGGTAAGTCCTGCGGCATATTTATGTCCGCCGAAATTTTCCAACAGGTCGCTGCAGGCTTCAATGGCCTGGTACAAATCAAAACCGTTCACGGATCTCGCGGATCCAGTAGCCAGTCCGTTGGATTTTGTGAGTATGACGGTGGGTCTGTAATAATGCTCCATCAACCTGGAAGCAACAATTCCGATCACACCTTTATGCCATTCAGGATTATAAAGTACCGTCGACTTCTGCTCCCACAATAGCTTATTCTTTTGTATCATCTCCACCGCCTGACGGGTGATGGAAGTATCTACATCACGCCGTTCCGTATTGATCAGGTTAATGTTCTTACTGATCGACATGGCGTTCTCCATATCCTCACTGACAAGCAGTTCCACAGCGGTCCTTCCCGACTCCATTCTTCCTGCCGCATTCAATCGCGGGCCGATCTTGAATATGATCTCTTCGATGGTAATGTTCTTATCGTTGAAAGCGGACACATTTTTGATCGCCTGCAGTCCTGTACGCGCTGATTTGGTAAGCTGCAGTAAGCCAAAATAGGCCAGGATCCTGTTTTCCCCGGTAATAGGTACAATGTCCGATGCAATGCTTACCACCACAAGATCGAGGAAATGTGTAATATCGTCGAAGGGAATATCCAATTTTCCGGAAAGTGCCTGGATCAGCTTGAATCCCACTCCGCAACCCGATAACTCCTTATAGGGATAGTTGCAATCGGACCTTTTAGGGTCAAGCACAGCCACAGCTTCAGGGAGTGTATCTCCCGGGGTATGATGATCACATATGATAAAATCGATCCCTTTTGTCCTGGCATAAGCAACTTTTTCAACGGCCTTGATTCCGCAATCCAGCGCAACGATCATTCGATACCCCTTCTCAGCAGCATAGTCGATTCCCTGTTTCGAAACCCCATATCCTTCACTGTACCGGTCCGGTATGTAATAATCAATGTGCTCCAGCTGGTCCTTGAGAAAAGCATACATGAGTGCAACAGCAGTCGTGCCATCCACATCATAGTCACCATAGACCAGGACGCCTTCCTTACTTTTAATCGCATTAAGGATACGCTCCACAGCGAGATCCATGTCCTGCATCAGGAAAGGATCGTGTAGTTTTGACAGGTCAGGACGAAAAAAAGACTTCGCTTCATCAAAGGTATGAATCCCTCGCTGCACAAGCAGGTTGGCCAGTACTTTATTGATACCAAGCGCACGACTCAGCGCAAGTACTTCGGCCTCCGGCCCCTGTGATTTGATGATCCAGTTTTTCTCCATCCCCTCTGTGCATATTTAGTACAAAAATAACATAATCAGTGGGCTTTGCTACCTGGAAAGCTGATATTTCGTCGGGCTGAGTCAATCCATTTGCAGCATTACTCTTATTAATGAGATAACCCATTGTGATCTCTGCCATTACCACAATAAAAATATACTGTGCTTGTTGGGCATATGGTTCCGGCACACTATGAACTCTTTGCAGATTTCTCTATCTTTGCCGCATCTTATTAAAAACTAAACAAATTCATGGCTCATACCGAACTTTCCGAACAGGAGCAGATCAGGAGAAATTCACAGGAAGAGATCCGCAAGCTGGGCATCAATCCCTATCCCGCAACAATGTTTGCCGTTTCCCATAAAGCAAAAGAGGTAAAAGAAAAATTTGAGAAGGAAGAGGCGGAACTGAAGGGCATTACACTTGCCGGGAGGATCATGAGCCGCAGGATCATGGGAAGCGCCTCTTTCGCTGAACTGCAGGATGAATCTGGCAGGATCCAGTTTTATATCCGCCGGGATGATGTATGTCCGGGAGAAGACAAAACCCTGTACAATACTGTTTTCAAAAAGCTGCTGGACATCGGGGATTTCATTGGTATTAAGGGATTTGCATTCAGGACCCAGATGGGTGAGATCTCCATCCATGTGGAAGAGCTGACTGTACTCAGCAAATCCATCAGGCCACTTCCTATCGTGAAAGAGAAGGACGGAAAAACATATGACGCCGTCACCGATCCGGAATTCCGCTACAGGCAGCGTTATGTTGACCTCGTGGTGAACCCGGAAGTCCGGGAAGTATTCAGGAAGAGAACACAAATTTACAATTCTCTCCGGGAGTTGTTTAACAGTAAAGGGTACCTGGAAGTGGAGACACCCATCTTGCAACCTATTCCCGGCGGTGCTGCCGCACGGCCTTTCACTACCCATCATAACACACTGGATATCCCATTGTATCTGCGGATCGCGAATGAGCTTTACCTGAAGCGCCTGATCGTGGGTGGCTTCGATGGTGTGTATGAATTTTCAAAGGATTTCAGGAATGAAGGAATGGACCGCACGCATAACCCGGAGTTCACGGTGATGGAGATCTACGTTGCCTACAAGGATTACAACTGGATGATGGATTTCACCGAAGAGATGATCGAAAAAGTGGCTAAGGATCTACATAACGGGAACACGAAAGTAATGGTGGGAGACACAGAGATCGACTTCAGGCGGCCCTACAGGCGGATCACCATGATCGATGCGATCAAGGAATATACCGGGTTTGATGTATCTGGCATGAATGAAGCTGATCTGAAACAGGTATGCGATCGCCTGGGGGTTGAATATGATGCATCAATGGGAAAAGGCAAGCTGATTGACGAAATTTTTGGAGAAAAGTGTGAACCCTATTTTATACAGCCCACCTTTATTATCGACTACCCGGTGGAGATGTCACCCCTGTGTAAAAAACACCGCGAAAATCCCGAACTCACCGAACGGTTCGAACTGATGGTCAACGGCAAGGAGATCTGCAACGCCTATTCTGAGCTCAACGACCCCATTGACCAGCTCGAACGGTTCAAGGAGCAATTGAAATTGTCGGAGAAAGGTGATGATGAAGCCATGTTCATCGACATGGACTTTGTCAGGGCACTCGAATACGGCATGCCCCCTACCTCAGGCATGGGCCTGGGCATGGACCGGTTGGCCATGTTGATGACCAACAAGTCAAGTATCCAGGATGTATTGTTTTTCCCGCAGATGCGTCCGAAGGACGGGAGAGTGGGAGATGGGGGGACTGGGAGACGGGGAGATGGGGGGACTGGGAGACAAGGAGACAAGGAGACGGGGAGACGGGGGGAGCAGGTGACGGGGAGACGGGGGGAGC
>CAZPTO010000068.1:0-12312 GCA_964589155.1 uncultured Bacteroidaceae bacterium
TCCGTCACCGCTCGCAGTGATCGAGGACAGGATCCATTACCTGCCCGGGGAAACGTGGGATCTTTCAGGATTGATATTTACGAGTTAAAACCTTTAACTTCGTGTGTGGGTTACTTAGCCTGTCAATACAGTCAGTTTGGCTGGATAATAAAGTTCGAGATAGGCAGCAAGTGATCGGTCTTTATGGACAGGCACTTTAAAGGTGATCGGACAATGGAAAATGAGCAGGGTGAAATGTCGATTGAAATGAAAATTTTGGTGCCAGTAATGTATGAATATTGATTTATTAGATGGAGTTTTCGGAGTTCTTCATATTGAATAATACGCGATATACGCGGGAATCGTTGTTGCGGTTCGCTGCTGAAAAGATCAATGCAGCGGGGTCCGCAGGGAGGGATAGATCGCCGGGGATACAGAAAAAAACAACCCTCACCCCTGCCTGGGAATTAGAATTGTTCCGGTTCATCATTGATTTCTTCAGCGAAGAAAAAACGCTTGTTCAGCAGACCAGCGGCACCACCGGCGAACCCAAGACCTTTACACTCAATCGTGATTCGATGCGTAACTCGGCGAAACGTACCCTGGATCATTTCGGATTGAAGTCCGGTAACGCTGCCCTTTTGTGCCTGCCGGTGCAATATATTGCGGGGAAGATGATGGTAGTCCGTGCCCTGATAGGAGGTCTCAACCTGATGACAATCGAACCTTCCGGAAATCCCGGTCAAGCATTGCTGCAGCAAAAAATGCAGGTTGACTTTGCGGCCATGGTCCCCTTGCAGGTTTATGAACTGCTGAACACACCAGCGGCTTTTTCGCAGATCGGCACGCTGATCATTGGTGGCGGAGAGATCGATCCCATTGTAAGAAAAAAGATCCAAAAGCTGGATGGGATCAAGGTGTACGAAACCTTTGCCATGTCGGAAACCTATACGCATTTTGCCACCCGTAGGCTCAATGAATCCGCCTCAGAAAATAGCTCTAGTGAAATGAAGAGGGCCGGTGGGGATGCGAGCATGTCTGAAGAAAAAAAGTCCGCAAAGGGAGCGCGCATGTCCGGAGAAAAACAGTCCGCAAGTGATGTGTACATATATGAAGAGAAACGTATCGAAGCACCCCGCGAGCATAGTTTCCAGGTCATGGACGGTGTGATAGCGGAACTGGATGAAAGAGGCTGCCTGGTGGTAGACATCCCTGGAGTAACAGGTGGTCCCGTGGTCAGTAATGACCTCGCAGAACTGACAGGATCCCGCTCGTTCAGGTGGCTGGGCCGGCTGGACAATGTAATCAAAACAGGTGGTATCAAAGTCATTCCGGAAACGATCGAAGGGGTGGTGAAGGAGCTGACAGGCATGGAGGCAGTGGTTCTGCCGGTTCCCGACCGACGGTTGGGTCAAAAACTCGTGCTGGTTTTGGAAGGTACCGGACAGGAAACAAAAGCATCCGGTCCTTCTGAACTGATGAATCGAGACCATATCGCCGAAGTACTTAAAAGCAAGCTTGCCGCCCACGAAATCCCCAAAGAGATCCGGTTCCTTCCTGAATTCCCGCGCAACAGATCCATGAAAATTGATCGGAAGGAGATTCGGCAGCTGCTTGATTTGGATTAGCTCGAACCTCATGTCCGACTCAATCGCGTTGAAAAACAACATCCAGTTCGCAAGTTTGAACCTGGCATTATGCGCTCCAAAAATACGCGACAACACATTATGTCTGGAAAAATCTGTACCTTAAATGTCGAAAAATCTGTTAAGCGCATACAATATTCAAATCCAAATAAAGCAGAAATATGAAACGAAGAAATTTCCTCAATGCAGCCATGATGACCGGGATCGGCGGACTGACCCTCCCGGCAACGGCAGCCCTTTATCATTCTCCCGAATCTGTACCCGGCGATCTTTCAGGGTTAAATACAACGGGAAACCCTGGTGGCGAGATCAAGCCCCGCATATGCCTGAACGCCTATTCCTTCAACAGACCATTACGTAATGGCACGGTAAGCCTGGAGGAAATGTTCCGCTTTGCTGCAGCAACCGGGTTCGAGGGGATCGATCTGACAGCCTACTATATCCCCGAATATCCTGAAGTGCCGGACGACAAAGTTCTGTTTGATATTAAAAAAATGGCGTTTCGTTACGGTTTGGGAATTACAGGAACTGGTGTCCGAAATGATTTTACCCTTCCGGATGCTGGTGAAAGAGCAAAACAGGTGCAACTGGTAAAGAACTGGATCATCGCTGCTTCGAAAATGGGCGCCCCGCATGTCAGGGTTTTTGACGGGAAATATTCCGGCGATGAATTTACACGTGCGGAAGTAAAATCATGGATTATTGAAGGATTTAAGGAGTGTGCAGATTTTGGCGCCGAAAATGGCGTAATGGTGGCTTACCAGAACCACGATGACTACATTGTATACACTCCTGAAATCATCGAGATCCTGGAAACTGTTCCCTCTGAATGGTTCGGACTGATGCTGGACATCGGAAGTCTGCCGGTGGCAGATCCGTACAGGGAAATTGAAAAACTCATTCCGTACGCCATTACCTGGCAGGTGAAGGAAAATGTGAAGACCGGAAATGGATCAAAACCCACTGATATCCGGAGATTGATGGAGATCGTGGACCAATCGGGCTACCAGGGCTATTTCCCACTGGAAACACTTGGGGAGGGAGATCCCTTTGACAAGGTGCAACGGCTGTACAGCGAGGTGAGAGCGGAAATGAAATAACAGGTTAGCTTAAACTGATTTTGAAGCTACCACTCTTCCGGAAAACCCTCGGATAGTTTCATATATCAGCATTGTTGATATATCTAAGCGAACCTGTTGGATTTTAATTAATTTGATCCGATCATGACAATTTCATATGAACAGATGGAGCAGGTTCTTTACGGCCTGTTCCTGGAAAAAAGTTTTACTGAAAAAAGAGCAAGGTTATTGGCCCGTGTGTTTTCAGAGAATACCCTGTCAGGTGTCAATTCACATGGGATCAATCGCGTGCCCCTGTTCATCGAATATCTGGAAAAAGGCATCGTTCAGATGGATGCAGAGGCTGAAAAAACAGCCTCCTTCGGTAACATCGAACGCTGGGATGGTCATCGTGGTCCCGGCATTGTGAATGCCACAAAGTGCACAAGCAGGGCAGTTGAACTGGCAAAGCAGCATGGCATGGGCCTGGTGGCGTTGCGGAACACGAATCACTGGATGAGAGGCGGGACCTATGGATTACAGGCAGCAGATGCAGGTTGTATTGCCCTGTTTTTTACCAATACGCAACCCAACATGCCTCCCTGGGGCGGGAAAGAGAGCCGGACAGGAAATAACCCTTTTATCGTTTCCATTCCCCGTGAACCGGATCATGTTTTACTGGATATGGCACTATCGCAATTTGCATTTGGAAAGATCCATAATTACAAGCTCAAAGGAGAACAACTACCTTTCCCCGGGGGCTGGGACGACCACGACGAACTGTCATCTGATCCGGAAAAGATCCTGTCCAAAGAACGCGGACTACCCATCGGCTACTGGAAAGGGTCTGCACTCTCCATGGTGCTGGATATGCTGGCCACCATGCTTTCTGCTGGCAATTCCACCTTCAGGATAGGTCAGCATAAGTATGAGACCGGTATCTCGCAGGTTTTCCTGTGTATTTATCCTGAAATATTCGGTGACAGGGACCTGCAGCAGCGGCTCCTCGATGAGATCATTGACTATACCCATGATGTGGAGCCCGTGTCGCCGGGAGAGCGCACATATTACCCCGGAGAACGAAGCGCCATGAACAGGGCCCGGAACCTGGAAAAGGGAATCCCTGTCGATGAAGGTGTCTGGAGAACCATCCTGGACTTATTATAAAAAATTGAATTAAAAATTAAGTAGCAGTTGTATCTGCCGGGCGCATCCTCATGAAAAACCCTCCGGAGGACATTGCTTCCGGAGGGTTTTCTCTTAGCATTTACTATAAGGGAATCCTGTTATTTGTCCAATCCAAAGGCCACGTAAAGTTTACCGGGGTAATCCTCGTAGGTCCCTTCCATCAATACGCCTCCTTCTGTTTTGTCCAGGATCTTTTCCAGTTCTTTTACACTGTTTACTTCCTGGTTGTTGACAGCGGTGATAATGAAGCCGGGCTTGAGCTGTGTCTGGCTCTTCAGGATACCAGACGAGAGGGATTCAATTTTCACGCCCCCTTCTATACCAAGTTTTTCAGCTTCAGCACGGGAAAGGTCTTTAAACGAAGCTCCCAGCTGATCCATAACCTCCATTTCATTGCTGGCAAGGATCTCATTCGTCCCTTTTCTGTTGGCAAGAACCACATCGAAATTCATCTCCCTGCCGTTACGATCGACAACCACATTCACTTCATCGCCCGGGCGGTGAATGCCTACCTGCTCCAACAGGTCTGCTGTGTTTTTCACTTCAGCACCGTCAACGGAGATGATCACATCGCCTTCCTTCAACCCGGCATCAGCTGCTGCACTGGTTTCCATTAGGCTGTCGACATACACGCCTTCAGCGGTCTTTAATTTCTCAGCATCAACAAGATCGCCGTTGATATCGCGGATCATGATACCGAGGTAGCCTCGCTGAACCATGCCATACTGCAAGAGGTCAGCCACAACTTTATTCACAATGCTCACGGGAATGGCAAATCCATATCCTGCATAGGATCCTGTCGGACTGGCAATGGCGGTATTGATACCGATCAATTCCCCATTCAGGTTCACGAGTGCGCCGCCGCTGTTTCCCGGGTTGATCGCTGCATCGGTCTGGATAAATGCCTCAATGGCAGATTGGTCATTGATAATGTTGATGTTCCTTCCTTTAGCACTGACAATACCGGCCGTTACCGTTGCATCCAGGTTGAATGGATTGCCAATGGCAAGGACCCACTCTCCCACTTCAACATTTTCAGGGTCACCAATGGGTATTGCCGGCAAGTCATCTGATTTGATCTGCAATACAGCAATGTCGGTGGAAGGATCCGTTCCAATCACTTTGGCCTTGTAAACTTCGTTGTTGTGCAATGTGACATCAATTTCCGATGCCTGGTCAATCACATGATTATTGGTAACGATGTATCCATCTTCACTGATAATCACACCGGACCCGGTACCCTTTTGTTCAAACTTTTTGGGTGCGGGTCTTTGGGGCGCATTGCCTTCCGGTTTCCCGTAGAAATGCCTGAAAAATTCTTCAAGCGGGTTTCCCCGATCGAAAGAATAGGGCATGCCACCGGAAACCTCCCGGGTGCTTGTGATGTGCACTACACTGCTCATCACATCTTTAGATACACCTGTAAAATCCAGGGGTACCAACTTACCGTCTTCCTTCACCGTATATACGGCACGATGGGAAGGTACCTGGTTCTCATTGTTTCCGATTACCACTTCCGGACGCTCATTCAAACCAAATATCATAAATGCTCCAATGGTGAGAACGCTTCCAAGAACAGATGGTATCAAAATATTCAAAAACTTTTTCATTTTATTTTCCTCCTGTTTCTGTTGTTATTCAAGATTAGTTTACAGATAGCAACAATTTTTACTCCCGGGGAAACACCTGTGAGGTTACCAAAAGCTTTCCCCTCGAAAAATCATTTCTCCTGAACGGCTCAGTTGACGAGCCAACAGTATTGCCGTTATGACAAAATTACATTTCATACTGTCCGTGTATGTACTGATCAAATTTAATACCAGTAACCGGTCCAAATCCAGCCTTCAGGGTTAAAATATCTTAAGAAAATGTTAAGAAAAGTAAAAATACAGGCATTGGGAGAGTTTATGCAAACAAACTCACGGAAATCAATCGGATAGGTCTGCAGTATTTAAGACAAACATGTCATAATGTGCATCAGCGTAAATGGGTTGATCCGGATATTGATCAATCATCTCCCGAACGGCCTCCCTGGTGTACTCCTTGATGATCTCCGAAGTATCACCGGTATTTACAAAATATTCATTCATAATGCAGTACTCCGCGACACCATGCGCCTAAGCAAATTCTGGTGACACAAATATATTCCAATTCACGAGGTAGGTTTCAATGCCCCGCTCTTTTGCTATCTTGAAAAGGGAGGTCCGGAATTTCTTCCATTCAGCCATCTCAACATCAGAAAATCCACAGGCTTCCGGATACTTTTCAGTTTTCACCAGGTAGTTAAACGGATGAAGATTCCAGAGTGTAAGCTTGTTGAACCTGTTCTCCGCCATCATATCCAGGAAGGCTTCCCAGAAAACCGTATCCCTGCAGGTCTCATAGTGAAGCCATGATACTTGGTTATGATTCTGAAGGAATGGATCTTGAGATCCTTGAAGGATTCCCATTTGAAGTTAGACGCGGAACCATTCTGTTTACCGGTAGTCAAAAACAGCTGGGAGAATTAACCACTGTATCGAAAGGTGAATTCTACGGAAGCTCGCATATGTTGGAATACGATACTCAAAAACGCGAGACAGCATACATGGTAAAGGATTTCTATTTTAGTGGAATCAACGGTTTTCCTGCTGAAAAAACTGGAGGAAGGAAAGTCCGGTTACGCGTCCCCGGACTTTCAGGAACCAAGGGAAATACCATGGTATTTGGTCCAAACCACAGAAAACACCCAGGCTTTGTGTTATCCGATTCAAAGGATGTCGGTTTTAAGCATATTGTTATTCATCACGCGGGAGGGATGGGAATTATTGGTCAAAGAACGCATAATATTTTAATCGACAGTTGTAAGGTTACTCCATCGCAAGGAAGAATGATCAGTGTTACTGCAGATGCTACCCATTTTGTGAATTGTACCGGTAATATTTCATTAACAAACAATTTGTTTGAGAATCAAAAAGACGATGCAACGAACATCCATGGTATTTATGTACAGGTGATAGAAAAAAGTACGGACGATAAAATAATTGTACAGCTGAAACACATTCAGCAGCACGGATTTGATTTTCTACAACCAGGAATGCATTTGGAACTGGTTCGGGGAAGGAGTATGATTACCTACGATACGGTAACAGTTAAGGAGGTGAATAGAATTAACAAGGAAGTAACAGAAGTAACCTTTAATGAACCACTGACCGATAAACTGGAAATTGGTGATGCTATAGCGGAAATACGCGATTACCCGGAGATTCTTATTGCCGGCAACATCATTCGCAATAACCGCGCAAGGGGGATGCTACTAAATTGCCGTGGAAAAACAATCGTTGAAGACAATACTTTTCATTCCCCAGGTGCCGCTATTTTATTCGAGGGAGATGCATTCCACTGGTTCGAACAAGGTGGTGTTCGTGATTGTATAATTCGAAATAATGTTTTCGACAATTGCCTTTACGGCGTCTGGGGCAAAGCAGTAATTGATGTAAAAGCCGGTATCCGTGAAAATAAGGAAACCAGTCGATATAATCGTAATATCCTGATAGAAAATAATATATTTCGAATCTACGATGATTTGACACTACTGCACGCTTATTGTGTTGATGGTCTTACCTGGCGGAACAATACCATTGAAAAAACAGATGCATACCCGAAAAGGGGAAAATCATTTCAGCGATTTATAGTAAACTACAGTGATAACGTACAGATTGATGATGAGCGATACTGGCACAACAGATAGTCCGGATCATATCGAAGAATAATCCATCTATACACTTTTCTTATGTTCAATTCAATAAATAAATGCTGAAATAATATTTTAAGAAAACCTTTATAACCTTCTTGCTATCCGTGATGCTGGAGCCGTTATCCGCACAGTTGAAAGGCCTGGATTTCACAAACATGATAACTGTGAAAAGCGATCCGTTTTTTTAGAAAATATTGGGTCCGGGTCAAATCTTAACAAAAAAGATAAATAATTACAAGATGAGAAGAATACAGAGTAGTAAATATCTAATAGCATATATTTTAGCCTTATTCACTGTGCTAAATATGCGAGCCCAGGTGGAGCCGGGCATTGAATTTGATCTCCAGAATTTTATCGATCAAAAAATAGATGCAGGTGAAACGAATATATTGGTTCCACCTGGACGATACCGGGTATCGGCAAATGGTAAAAATGCACATCTGAACTTTAATGATCTGAATGCAATCACCATTGTTGCAGATAATGTAGAGATGATCTGCACAGAAACCTACAGGCAATTCAAATTAACAACTGCACAGACTTTAAATTAAAAGGATTATCGGTGGATTATGACCCCCTGCCTTTTACCCTGGCGCAGATCGTTGGGATATCACCGGATAAGCGTATACTTACTGCTGATTTTATTGATGGATATTCAACAACCGTAGAAGGCGACAAAATTGAAAAAAAGGACGCTCAGCATCATTAACCGCTCCTATTTTTATGCTGCAGTATATCCTTAATATCAAATGGTGTATACAGGGACATTCGCAAAATAGATTATTTGCTAAATCCGGTTGGAGAGTAATTTATCTGACCGGGCTTCAGATATTCAGGCATATAACGAAAATATGCAAAGTCATTTCTTAAATATTTTACCACCCTGAATGTATTTATTATCATCAAAAACCTGCAAAATATAATACTGATTAAATGGTAAACTTCTGATATCCAGTTCAGAAGTAATTTCGTTTAAGTGTCCACTCAAGTATACTTTTCCGGCAATGTCAGTCAATTTATAAGAAAACGCATCCGATTCATCTTCCATTTGAACAAATAACCTATTAAAAGCAGGATTCGGGTATATGCGAATCGCTTCTGACGAAACATTTTCAATGCCAACGAGCCTGAAATCTACGTTTGTATTCTCAAAGGTCGCAGTGCAAAAATTGCTTTCATTATGGGAAGTAGTATAAAATCCTGCAAGAAAATCAGTTGATAATTCCAGTGCGATAGAAAATACAGCATTCCATGTGGTGCCATCTTCTGAAATGAGCACATCAATATTCGCATCTTCTTTTTTGATCTTGAACCAGTTACCCGTTCCTGAAATAGTCTCCGTCTTGCTTTGCTGGATATCCGGATCCCGGTAGTTGATGATGAGCGAATCCGTAGTTGTTTTTCGACTGATACTGATAAAGGCAGATCCACTCGCAGACGACGATCTGAGCATGATCCCGGAATACGCCTGGTTGTTGACACCTGTTTGGGACGTGAGCTTCGCACTGATCTTCCCAATACCTGTCACTTTCTGAGACATGTAATAAAAGGCGTCATACTCCCCGAATAAGATGTTCGTGGTCCCTGTTATTGTGATCACCCCTTCGCGCATGCCGGCGTTGCCCGGGAAACTATATGTTCCCACATGTTGTGCTTCCCACGGAGCTGTCAGATCCCCGTAATCAATGTTATTTTCAGTTGTATCAAAGAGAATATCCCTTGCCGCCATTTTTCTCCCGGAAGAATTGAATTCAGCGTAGTAAATCCTGGCCAGCTTGCCGGCTTTTGTATCAGTTTCTCCAATAATTGTCGGATACCACCTGTTATGCCCTTGTTTCGATATGATCTTCCTGGGGTATTCCCAAATTAAACCATCATTGCTTAATGTAACATAAATGCCGCCGTCCCAGCCATGATACGTCATGACCCATTTCCCGAAGAATGTATTCCAATGAACAGAGGGATTTGCCCCCCCAACATTTGATAAATTTGAGAGCGGAGCGCTCATGCCTCCAAGACCATCCTCGTTGAATTCTCCAGTATAAAACTTTTTCCAGGTGCCGGGTGCTCCCAGCGGATCATAGGACACAGCCAACCTTATATTGTGTTCCTGGTGATAACAGTTCCAGCGAGCATTCACTGTATCCCATACCACACAACAATCACCGGCACCTCCCCAGGTCCTTGTTTCCGGTTTTGGTTGATTACTCGTAACAATCGGCCCCTGATCCTCCCAGGTGTATCCATTGTCGTAGGAATAAGCCAGGCAAATCGACTTCCAGGCTGTATAATCTCCATTCCTCGGGTACCAATGTGATTCTCCATGATAAAATCCTATCAAGGTATCTCCGTTATGCCTGTGAACGGACATCAACCATGATCCCCCATCATTGTACCCATTTGAAGGACCTTCATTCCCAACCCTGCCACCAAAAATAAAATCTGCCGGATCCAGGGTTTTTTGATCTTCAGGATATGGCGTTTCCCCTATCGTCCTGGAATTACTGAATTCTGACCAATACATTACGTACGTTCCGTCTGCTTCGGGCAAAACAGAAATATGTCCGTCAGGAATCCATGCACTTAATGGCAAATGATTAATATCCACATAGGTCTTTTGACCAAGCTGTATGTCCCAATTGTCCTGGCAAAATAAGTGGTACTGTGAAAGAAAAAGGAATATAAAACTGACTAAGACTGTTTTCATAATGTGATCCAGATAAGAAATTTTTTAGGTGTAATTTGCTTTAACGCTTTGCAATGTTGGGGTGAGCGATGGAATGCTGATGCTCAGTCTTCAGGCTTGAAACGTATTGCACACCCCCCCGCTGTTGTTAATTGAATATTGAGAACCTGGTCATTGGTGACGGTTGCCTTTTCTATCAGAACACGTTTTGGATTCAGATCCGAATCCTGCCCATCCTGATAGATTTCTGCTACGTAAGATCCTTTGCCCAGAAAATCCAATGGTACGTCCAATCTCCGTGGATTCCAGTTGGTCATGCTCCCGAGAAACCATTCGTCTCCCTTGCGCCGGGCAATCGTAATATACTCCCCGGGTATCCCGTTCAACACTTTTGTCTCATCCCATGATGCAGGAACATCCTTAATAAACTGAAAAGACGGTTGTCCTTCATAGGCACCGGGATGATCAGAAACCATTTGAAAAGGTGCTTCATATACAACGTACATAGCAAGATGATGGGCACGCGTTCCCATCACCATGGGTTGTTCCCTGCGCGGAACAAATTCTTCTTTTGTAACATTATTGAATCCTCCCGGGGTATAATCCATGTACCCCTGCAGCATCCGGGTAAATGGAAGCATCAGGTGACAGTCGGGATTGTCTCGTAAGCTGCCTTTGGATACTTCCATTCCTATGACTCCCTCATAACCAAGTATATTGGGATAAGTCCTGCTTAATCCTGTTGGCTTGGTGCTTCCGTGAAAATCCAGCATCAAATGATGCGCTGCGGCTTTTTCCGCAACACGGTAGTAAAACTCAATTCCTGCCTGGTCGTCCCGTTCGATGAAATCAATTTTCAAGCCGGCAACGCCCCATTCCTCATAAAGGGGAAAAGCTTCATTCATTTGTCGTACCGCGTCCCTGTAATGGATCCATATCCATATCCCAACATTTTTGTCTTTTGCATATTTAACCAGTCCCGGAATGTCCACTCTTCCGTTCATTTTAGTAATGTCGCCCTGAACAGCCCAGCCGGCATCTATAAGCATATATTCGAACCCGGATTCTGCTGCGAAGTCGATATAATACTTCATTCCTTCATTTGAGAAATCGCGCTCTCCATCGGGACCAATGGTTCCGGACCACCAGTTCCAGGATGCCTTCCCAGGCTTTATCCAGGAGGTTTCCTCAACGGCGTTTTCACGGTTTAAATTGGTAAGTATGTTGGATTCAATAAGCTTTCCGGGGTCATTGCCTATCTGGATTATGCGCCATGCGGAACTGAGCGGCAGCGATCCTGTTACGCATACGTTTGTGTCCTCAAACTGAGGGGCAAGGAGCCCTTCAAGCCAATGGCCGGCCCAATCTTTTGTAAGCGTTGTTATGTACATTGAGCTGTAGTCATGCAGGTCTGCTTCATTGATGGCCATCCAGGCCACCCCGGGAACTTCCATTAACAGCGGTAAACCGATCAGGGCATCATTGACAACGCTGCCGATGTGGGAGTATGCAGAGATAGGTAGTTTGAGGTATTCGCTTTCATAGCTGTGTGCAAATATCGGAAGCGGCTGAGCATAGGTGATGGCATCCTTGATGATTTTGAATTCGGTTCGCTCCCGTGTTAACTTGTATTCTTTCATGCCGGGCTGCTCGGGGATTACATACCTGAAAGCAACAGCATCGTTGAATGCCCTGGCCCGTATTATGAGCCGACGGGATGGGTTTTTCAACTCCCGGAGGTGTATGGTTATTGCATTATACGGGTCATTAACCCTGCTTGTTTTACCGCAGATCAATGCGTACGACTCCCTTCCTGAAGACTGTTCGCTGTTCTCGAACTTCACAGCAGTTCCAAGTGGAGGCTGGCTCTCCAGTTCCAGACTTAGTGCCGATCTTTCGATCAGAAGCCGACCCTGGTAGGTAACTGAGTAAACAAGCTGACTACCCTCATCTGAGTTTTCATCCTCCTGGAAAAGTTCGAAGGCGATGGTTAGTTGTTCATCGGGGGAGGTTACCTTG
>CAZPTO010000069.1:0-8517 GCA_964589155.1 uncultured Bacteroidaceae bacterium
AAAAATAAAAGTAGGGGACAGGACCTTTTCTTTCCAGCCCCTGCCGGAAAAACTGATGCAGATCCTCGAGCACAAAGGACTGGTGAACTTCCTGAAAGGTAAATAAAAAAAACCGCACCAGGACGGGCCTGATGCGGTTAGATAATCATGTAATCACCGTCCGATAAACGCTACAGTTTAATATGAACCATGGTTAATATTGAATTAGAAATTGTAGCTGACTGATACGTTCCATGTTCTTCCGAAACCAAACCATACATTATTCATCACGTCAACACCTTCCCAGGTTTCTGAGTTTTCATCTGCATGGATATTGGTCTCTGATTCAGAAATGTATGTCTTGTCCAGTACGTTGTTCATATTGAACCTGAATACTGCAAGATTTCCAAACAGATCAATCCTTGCACTGATTCCTGCATCAAGCAATCCATAGGCAGGCAGCTTCAATGCACCTGGGTTGTCTTCTTCGGTGAAGATCTGGTCTGTTACAGAATAATCGGCATACAAACCATCAACATACCTATAGGCCAGGTCAAAATTAAAATAGCTTAACCTGTAATCTGCCCCCAGGAATCCAACAAATTGGGCAGCATCGCCTACTTTTGCATCTTGCAGGTACAGTGTACCAGAGCCGATTTCAACATTGTTGGCGTCAAAGACAGTTGAGGTAAAGTCTTTGGTATATCTCCAGTCTCCTGCAGATAACATACCTGTAATTTTCAATTCGCTCAATGGCCTGTATATTGCCTCAACTTCAATTCCCTTATGATTAACGTCTATATCCCTGAATTGGGCTGTTCCGTCATCTCCCTGTAAATTGAAGGAACGTGAGATGAACCGGTTACCCCAGTTGGTGGTATAGGCATTTACATTTACAGTCAAATTATTGGTGATGTATCCATATCCAAGTTCGACCGATACGATTTCTTCATTCTGGAGGTCATCATTAACTGCGTTTGCAAAATTAGGGAATACGGCATCAAAGTTAGGCTGCCGGGAAATATAACCTGCATTGAAAAATACGTTGGACGTGGAAGTAAGGTTGTAGTTTGCACCACCTTTTACATATCCACCCAGTATATTCTTTTTGTCAGAGATAGGATTTGTCGATTGGTCAAAATAGTCAATTCTCTGAAATGACTGGTTGGATAATCCTCCCTGCACTACTGCTGTGAGTTTAGATTGGTCATTGTATTCGATCATTCCATTCAAACCTCCCCAGCCGACCAGGCCGATGTTATAATAATCAATCTTCGGACCATTCAACCCGGTATTCATAAATGGACTCGCTTCAATGAGTGTATTGATGATCATGCCGGCAGAATTATCATTACCGGTTGAGAAATACCCATCCAGTCCCATCAGGTTATTCAGGACGCGGTAATGGTATCCTTTGTAGTATCTCAGGTCTATCCCAAGTGAAGTGGTGATGTTACCAAACTCACCCTCAAGGTTAGAAATTGCACCCACCCAGTCGTGGGAGTTCATAGACGCTCTCCGGATGAGTACCGCATTATTCACATTGTTATCGCTAAAACCGTTGGAACCGATTAGTAAACCATCGAATCCATCAATTTCTCCGTCATAAGCATCGGTAGTTGATGCATGCACATCAAGGACAGCATCAAAATCGACGAAACCATCTGCATCTCTTGTACCATCACCATCTTCCAGGTAATGCGCAGTAAGATCATCACCAAATGGATACAAATCAATGTCAGAATTGAAATAATTCTGTCCACGCGGTCCGGTTCCGCCACCTCGGCCAGCCGATCCATATAAAGAGGTATTGAGGGTGAATGTTGAATTGATTTCGAAATCCCAGTTAAAGGTTGCGAGGGGCTTGTTATAAAAATTCCTTCTCATGTTGAATTCTTCCCCATCCAGGAAACCTGCATCTGAGTTCCACCTCCTGTCAATTCCTTCTTCGCCGAAATTCTGATAGTCCCTTATAGAAATATAGGAATATCTCTGGTGGTGCCACTGACCGGCGCCAAGTATTGATAAATTGATGGAGTGTTTCGAATCCTCCGGTTCATATCCAACAGCAGCAAAATAGGTCCATCCCGTTCCTGATGTTCCATAGGCATAGCCGTTACCCTGCCACCTTGAAGCAAGCACTGAAGCAGCCCAGCCAGATTCTCCCTTGCCGGTATTGTATGAAAGGCTTGTTTTCAGATAACCATCATTACCGACTGTCTGGGCTACAGAACCGCCCTGTTCTTTTTTGGCTGCTTTAGTGAATATAGAAACAGTTCCACCTACTGAAGGAACAGCTAACCTGGAAGCCCCCAATCCTCTTTGGATCTGGATACCGCTTGCCACATCAGTTAAGCCTTGCCAGTTGGACCAGTAAACCCAACCGTTCTCCATGTCGTTCACGGGCTGACCATTAATCAGGAAAGAAGTGTTTCTCTGGTCGAATCCCCTTAAGTTGATTCGGGAATCACCATATCCACCTGCTCCCTTGGTGGCATAAACACCAGGAGTTCTGTTCATGATTTCAGGGAATTCCTGATTACCTACTTTGAGTGCAATCTCAGCCGGGCCAATGGAGGAAACTGCCACAGGAGTTTCCCTGACCTTTGCAACGTCAACTACACCCGAGACGATCACGACTTCTCCAAGTTCAAGACTGGCCTCCATTTCAATTATGCCAAGATCCGGCGAACTGCTGGAAAATTCCCTGATCTCTGTCTCGTAACCCACAAAAGAAATACGAATACTTCCGCTGGAAGCTTCTGTCCTCAGAGAGAATGAGCCATCTGCATTAGTAATGGTACCGTTTTCAGTACCCTCTTCAATAACGCTTGCCCCGGGAAGGGTGAGATTTGTCTGCAGATCCCGCACCGTACCCGTAACGGTTACCTGGGCATAGATGCTAGCCGAAAAGGCCAAAGCCATCAGTGTCATGAGGCTTAATTTCAATACTTTTTTCATCGATTTGTTTTTAGAGTTAGAACTATTTAAATGACATTATAAATATGGCGCAAATATAATGCTGCAACTGGTTTGAGGTTTTAAATTAAGTTTAATTTATCGTAACGAGGTATTTTTAGCAGGATTAATAATTAACAGACAATTAACAATACCACGTTAATTCACGCTTGTATGTTGCCGGAGAAAAATAAAAAAAATACCAGATGCCAGCATTATCTGTCAGGTGAAACAGTTCGGACCCCGGTGTGATCTTCGATCCGATATGTTTTAGAAGGTGCTGGCGGTATTTCCGTACTTAATATCCTGGCTCAGAAGGATAATTGAACACCAAAACTGTACGTGCGTGGAAGCCCTATAAACACCGTTGCTGCTGCTGCAGAATTGATATATTCCTGCCGGTCACCAGGCAAATCGATGAGCGCACCATTATTAAGTGCATCCTGAATATACAATTCGTCCAGGAGATTGAAAACATGACCGTGAAGCGCAATGCGAAAACGCGAATTTGTTACAATGGTGTATCCTGCATGTAAATCAACCAGGTAGTATGCTGGGAGCTCCCACAATTGTTGACCAGTGATGTCCAGGGAACCTGCCGGATTCCAGGCCGCAAAATGACTTCTGAAAAATCGAAAACGGGCCTGTACATAGGAATTCAGCACCGGGTGAACTGCCAGCATTCCGCCTAACTGAAGCTGGGGAGCATTCCCCGCTGACAGGTTTTTGTTGTCAAAAGAATAATTAATTTCCTCACCAGGGGAAGCAATGTCAATGAGTATGCCCGTTGCATCATCAGCATATACCCAGTTACCAAAGGAGGCATTTGCTCCAATTTCAAAGAACCTTACCGGCTGGAAACCTGCCTCAAATTCGATTCCCTGGTGTCGCTGATCAATATTTAAAGTATACAGAATAAATTCATTGGACAATGGGTCTGCAAATCTTTGCGTCATGGTGTTGTTCACCATCAAATAGTCGTAATAGCTGATTTCTATCCGGGTTGAAGGCGAGAAGAATAATCTGAACCCTGCATCGAATCCCTTGAAAACCATGTTCTTTAAAGCTCCGGAAGCGGATGCCTCAAGCCGGTCAATCACCAGGCTGTTGTCAGGTTCCCTGGAAATGTAACTGTAATTCGCATAGAGGAGCAACGGTTCAATAACCTGAACACTCAATCCGGATTTGATTTGATAGCCCGGTGGAACCGCCGGCGCCAGCTCATATTTTTGTTCGGGATTTTCCGGATCCTTCTGGAAATGATTTGTATAGTTTTGATCCGCCATGGAATATGCGCCATTCAGAAATGCATTTAACTGCTCTCCGGAATATTCAATATTGCCAGAGAAATCAATCCTGCGGGTATTGCGGGAATGATGGGTCCCGATGATGTCCCCCAACTGTTTTTCATAATCAGGCTGATCATCAAACTGATTTCCACTGAAAAGATAATAACTGCCTCCCAATAAATCTCTGACTTCTTGATATTGAATATTATTAGCGCTGCTTACATTGAATCCCACTGTGCTTTTTAAGTGATCGCTGAATTGAAAATTCACCCGCGACATTGCACCCAGTAAAGATAGATTTTGCACCGAATTACTGAGAATTCCTTCCGATGCGATTTTTTGCTGATTCTCCGCAATGGTGGAATTGTAATCAATAAAGGGAGATGGTCCGGTGTAATCCAGGTTTACATCACCGGAAACCCCTGTATTTCCCTCTGCCAAACCGGAATAGTAAATCATGGTATGTTGCGAAATTTTCCCTGTCCAATTGGCATGCCAGTTGAATTGAGCAAGCGGTGCATGTGAATAGTGTTCATGTTCATTCAGGTAGCTTGGTGCATGCCTGTCGCGGACTTTCCCATTCCAGTATTGTTGTCCGGTATACTCCGGATCTACTGTGTTGATAGCCTGGTTATAATATCTGCCGTCCCCGGACTGGGGGATGGCTTCCAGGACTTCTTCAGGAACACCCAGGTCTTTGGCAAATCGGTGACTGTATGCAGCGATATGTTGCATATCTTCAACCTGTCCATGCCGCTGGGGTGCGCCCATTGCATAAACTTCAAACCTGTGCTTTTCGGATACAGCATAGGTCAGCGAGAGATAATATGCCCAGGTGTCTGCCCAGGTTCCATTGATGATGCCATTGGATGTTTCCCTGACACCGCTTAATGATATTGCCACTTTTTCATTCAATAGACCGGAATGGACCTTCACTGTTGAACGCATGTATTCACCTGCGCCATATTCAAATCCAACACTTCCGCCTGCGAGTTGACTGGCAGGCATGGTCAATATGTTAAGCGAACCTCCGCCAAATGGCGAATAATGTAGATTGCTGCTGGTGCCTTTTTGTATTTGTATGTTTGCGAGCGTCTCCCGGAATCCCGCGCGTGCCGACCAGTTGAAATTCCTGCTGTCAGGATAATTCAAGGATATTCCATTGACCAAAACTGAAAGATGTTCCTGACCAAATCCCCTGATATTCAATCTGCTGTTGCCAAATTGATTGCCCAGTGAAGAGGTATATATACCGGCAACGTTCTGCAATAAATATGGAACTTGCAGCATCCCCTGTACTGGGGCAAGGTCACTTCTGCGCAGATTAGAACGGGTGACCGGGTAGCTCCGCGATGCGCGGTCAGAAAGTTGGTATATTTCAAGTATATTTGATTCATTCGATTGAAGGTCTATTTCACCGATATCCACAATCCGTTTAGACGCAAACACAGGCATTGAAATGGTTTCAAAACCTGTATGAACGATCGTAAGCTTCAGGGTTGTATTTGTTGGAACCGTGAGTTGGAAGACCCCTGAAGCATCTGTAGTTGTCTGACTATCACTAAAGTCTTCAGAGATAATCGCTCCGGGAATACCTGACTGATATTCTGAATCCCGCACCATACCGGTAATAATTGTTTGTGCCTGCACATCTGTAAAAAGAGGTACAATCAGGAGCACCAACAGGGAAATATATTTAATTATTCCTGGAATCAATTTATCCGGAAAACCATATGTATCGATGTTGAATTGCAAATGTTTCATTTAATCCGGGCTATATTTTTTTCCCATGCCAAAAATACATTCAAATATATAGTTAACTAGCGGTTCTTCCCCGGGTTTTTTAATTTCCTTTTGAATAAACAGGAATCCCTGAAGAATTAAAAGGAATGAAGGAAGCACGCCCTGCCAGGTTTGAACCTGCTATTTTTCCTTGATACACCGAACCGAAACACCCACATAACCAGCTACCTTATCCCGCATAAAAGCACTTCCTGTTGCTGACCTGAGGGCAAGGGATGTTTCATTGTCAACTGCACCATAATAGCCAAATGACCCAAGCATTGAAAAATTCCCGGCATAGGACCGGCATCCGCCCGGCAATGCATTGAACCCGCTTTCATTGTTGGCCTGCACATTAGGCTGTACCCAGGAGAGGGAGTCAACTGATTTCAGTTTACCACCTGCAATTTGACTAACTTCATGTTTCACGAAGTCAGCATCCGCATCAAGTTGAGAAAGGAGCGCCATGAAATCTTCCGAAGCAGGAACCCGCCATCCTTCCGGGCACAATTTCCCGGTTTTTATGGCATGGTAATTATATAATGCGCCGAATTTCTTCGCAAATGCAGCTGAATCATTTTCATACCAGCAATATCCGGGCGATTCAAGATTGTACCATTCTGAAGCATTCCTTATTTGAGGAATTTTTACCCCGTCGTTGTAATGTGTAACGGCTAGATTTTCTGACATCCAGATCTGCTTCCCGATTTTCACAGTGGAATAAATGTTCCCGTCAATATCAGCAACTGTTCCCGCAGATTTCCTTTTACCGTTGCGGTCCATGTTACACCCGGTCTGGAGAAGCGTGGTCAGCAACAACAGGATTGAAACATAAAAGATACGTTGAGGCCTCATAGGTGGTAATTTAAGCTGTTTCTGATTATCAAGAATTCCTGCAGCTTGCGCTGCAAAGCAAATACGAAGATCAATGATAAACAAAATTTAAATAGGTCCTGCAGGCAGAAAGTACTATGTGGTAATTTATACGATGGCTCAGATGGAATCAGCTGCTGAAAGCATCTTGCGATGATTTTGACGAATGACCGTAACTTTTAACAAAAGAATTCGTCAAAATACTTATTTGATGTCTATTTTAGCACCTGGTTTTGAAAATTGCAGCACAATTTTACATGTACAGATTCACCCTTGTTAGCGCTTTGCTAGTTGTCTTTGTATTTCCTTGTTTTAACCAGGAAAATACTAATAATCAGCACGGTATAAATGAAGCTCCGGCAGAATGTGCCGGCGGGATTACCAGCTTTGATCCTGCCTGTTCCATTGAAACGCTTGATTCTGTAATTCACTTCGAATTTTTTGAGGACCATGAAGCCCCCAATCTCAGTAAGAAATTCTTCTATTTTGATCAACAGGGGCGACTGGATTCCATCGTCGAGCGGTACATTGATCTTCGCTATAAGTATACTTCTGGCTATACAATTCACTATAGTTATGGTGCTTCGGGACGTGTGTCGGAAGTTATAAAAACCAGCTCGAACAGCAGCATACAGCATCTTGAAATTGTAATTCGGGAAACCTATGAATATGGGGAGGGTTTGTTCCGGAGATACTCGAATATTGAGTGGAGGACTGCCCATGATACTTCAATGGTGGACTTTCATGAAGCTTATGCGTACGATGATTACAATCAACTGGTCGACTATAAGATGTACGTCCCCCCCGAAATAAATCCTGATAGTGCCACTTATAATGAAATTTACCGATACGACTCGATCGGTTTTGTCACTTACGAGCGAAAAGATCTTTCTGAAGCAGGAAAAAGTTTAAATTTTACTGAAACAGAATATCGAAATATATACAAGCAGGACAGTTTACCCCATTTGATTCACTTTGCCAGTCGGAGCAATGGACAAGGCGGCTGGGAGGATGTTGGCGTAATGAGATTATTCTACGATGATATGAACCGTAAAAACCTGCAATCAAAATCCAGGAAATCAGAAACCGGGTTGATGTATGAAAAGCAATTATATTCCTACGATGCGGCCAGTAATATCATTAAAGGCATGAAGTATATTTCTTCAGACTCTGTTCAATTTCAAATTGCCGACAGTACATTGTATTACCATGCGAAGTCAGAATTGATTGAGGAAGACATTGACGAGGAAGGGGAGGCAGAAGAGGATGCCGAAGAAGAGGAAGCACCGGAGGCTCCGGAAGAACTGGATTTCAAACTGTTCCCCAATCCCACCGACGGAATATTGCATGTAAGGTCCGGTGTGGACAGTCCTTCAGAGCTCAGGGTCATTGATGCTGCCGGGAGTGTGGTCCTCATAGAAAGATTGCAAAATGGCGTGGCAGATATCGATCTGTCTCCGTATCCGGATGGCCTTTATATCGTCATGCTGTCCAGCAGCATGGGCTACCAGACAGGCAAAGTCTTTAAGTTCTGAGCCATCAATCCGTGCCGGACCCCCCCTTTCTTAACAGATTTTTCGAAGCCAGGATTACTTACGTGATCCTTTAACTCCATGCGACAAACCAATGGAAAGCC
>CAZPTO010000069.1:8617-12252 GCA_964589155.1 uncultured Bacteroidaceae bacterium
CCATGCGACAAACCAATGGAAAGCCCAATATCGCTTCGCAATATTTTCGGGCTTTCGTGCCCGGTGGCTTTTAGTAATTAGCCAGGATTACTTACGTGATCCTTTAACTCCATGCGACAAACCAATGGAAAGCCCAATATCGCTTCGCAATATTTTCGGGCTTTTTTTCTGTCCCGTCTTATGAAAGCAAGCTTTCAACGACTGGTCAGAAAAAAAGCCCGGCGCTGTCGCGCAGGCTTTTCATTGGTTTGTGATTCCGGAAGGATTCGAACCTTCGACCTACAGCTTAGAAGGCTGTTGCTCTATCCAGCTGAGCTACGGAACCAATATTTGGAATGACCTGCTGTGAACATAAATGAAGTGCCATTCGGCGTGCAAATATAGCAAATTTATGACTTCAGGAAAAGGGCACATCTGAATATTTGGGGAAAGCGCCTGTTTGGTTTGTATGGTATTATTTACAGGTGAAATTTTTGCCTCTCATTTTTTTGCAACAGCCCACGCATTGGAGATAGTTATTCCATTCCATTCACCCATTTCGGCCAATTGTTCATACTTTTCCTGTGCATGTTTTCAAGGAAATGTTATCTTGCATTTGGTCGCCACTTAGAATAACTTTGATCCACGTGGGCTGCCTGGAACATTGCTGTCTGATAATTGTCGGCGATGCTGGTTCCAAACCTCTTGTATGCGAAGATCCGTAATTTATATTCACAAATTAAACCCGATTAAGATCAATTCATGGAGCTACATTTTCATTCTTCAGTGGTGTTTTGCAATGACATTGAAAAGCAAAGAGAATTCTACGAAAAATTTCTCGGTCAAACTGTGCGACAGGACATGGGAAGTTACCTGGTTTTTGATAATGGATTTACACTTTGGACATTAAATGCGGAATCTCATGTTGCCAGGGAATTAGGATATACCTACGAGCCCATTGGCAATCGCAACCTGGAACTCTGTTTTGAGACCGATGCAATCGAGGACGCTGTGGAAAAAGTACTTCTTGCTGACCTGCGCATTCTTCATAACCTGGAGGAAGAGAAATGGGGGCAATACACCATCCGATTTTACGACCCGGAAGGAAACCTGGTGGAAATCGGTGAGTCAATTCACACCATGGTGACAAGAATGAAGAATGATGGCAAGACAGTTGAACAGGTTGCTGCAAAAACTGGTCTTCATTTAAGAATGATTGAAGACCTTCTCGAAATCTAGTGCTCCTCAGCACATGAAAAAAAATTCTTTGCCTTATAGAGCCAGGTGTCTGGCTAATCCTTCAGCACTTCCACTATTTTTTCTATATCTTTGAAAAAAAATACGAACTATGATATCCTCTTTTCAGTTTTCTCCATTACCCAGGATTATTTTCGGACCGGGTAAAAGGGCAGGTCTTGCAGAACAGGCGCTGCGTTTTGGAAACACACTGCTCCTTATTACCGGTACAACTTCTATACATTATTCCGGGCATGGCGATGAGATCATCAGCAGCCTGAAAGAGAAGGGGATCGCACTGCATCATGAATCCATTGGTTCCGAACCTTCTCCGAAAATGGTGGATGAGATTGCAGATAAATACCGGGGCAGGGGAATCAAAGTAGTTGCAGCTGTCGGTGGAGGAAGCGTCATGGATGCAGGCAAAGCCGTGTCTGCAATGTTGTTGGAGGAATATGGAGTCAAAAACTACCTTGAAGGAGTTGGTGATAAAGAACACCCGGGCAGCAAGGTCCCGTTTATCGCTATGCCAACTACTTCTGGAACCGGTAGTGAAATGACAAAAAATGCAGTGCTCTCGGAAATCGGGCAGGAGGGATTCAAAAAATCGCTCCGCCATGAAAATTTTATACCTGATGTCGCGATCATCGACCCGGAAATGATGCTTACATGTCCCCAGGGGCTCACCGCAACCAGCGGTATGGATGCGTTTACCCAATTGCTGGAGTCTTACCTCAGCAAGCAGGCCAACCCGATGACGGATGCACTGGCATTGCAGGGGCTGAAGCTGGTTAAACGTAATTTGCTGAGAGCCTATCTTGAAGGAGAAAATAATTTAGAAGCAAGATCAGGCATGGCGCTTGCCGCAATGTTCTCAGGCATCACTTTGGCCCATGCCGGATTGGGGCTCGTTCATGGATTTGCCTCCCCTTTCGGTGCACATTGCAATGTTGCACATGGCGCTGTTTGCGGCACACTTATGTCTCCTGTGAATTCCATGACGATTGATAAGATTATCGATAATAAAAAGAATGCTGCATACAACAAGTATTTGATCGTAAGCAAGATCTTTTCCGACTTTAAATACAAGGAGGACAAGGAATACCTGCTGGCATTTAAGGATAAACTGGAACATATCTCCAATGTGCTTGAAATTCCTGCATTGGACCCGGAACTGGTCAACAACGATATCATCGGCAAGATTGTTACCGAGACTTCGCACAAGCATCACCCGGTAACCTTTAGCGATGAAGAACTGGAATTGATCATCCGGAAACGCCTGGCACGCACTGCCTGATCCACCTGATCATCATGGAGTGGCAGTCCCTCCAAGGTCAATGCCTGTATTGGAAATAAACAGTTTTACCGCAATGGCCAGGAGGATGATTCCGAAAAATTTTCTCAGTATATGCAATCCGCTTGGACCCAGGACTTTCTCAAACCAGGTGGTGAGCCGTAAGACCAGGTAGACCACTATCATGTTCAGCGAGAGGGCAATCAGGATATTCACGGTTTCATACTCTGCACGCAAGGACAGTAAGGAGGTGATCGAACCGGCACCGGCAATCAGCGGAAAAGCGATCGGAACAATGGCACCACTGCTTCCTGCTTCATTCCTGAATAATTCAATGCCCAGCACCATCTCCATTCCCATGAGCAGCAGAATAAAGGATCCTGCTATGGCAAAAGAGGATATGTCCACACCAAAAATCCCAAGCAGTGGTTCGCCAATAAATAGAAAAAGCAGCATGATCCCGAACGCTACCAGGGTGGTACGCTCTGCAAAAATATTGCCGATCTTCGATTTAATGCCCAGGATGATGGGAATGGATCCGAATATGTCGATAATTGCAAACAGCACCATGAACGATGCCACAATCTGAAGAAAATCTACGTGCATGATCTTTTGTTTAATAATTTGGGGACAAAAATAGTCGCTTCCACCTTACCATAACAGGACCCGGGTGACTATTTCATGTGTGTTGCAATTGTTATTGAACATGCAAATCGAAGCAGATACCAACAGGTTTGCATGCAGTATGCAAGTTTCTTTTGTAAATTTATGGGATCAAGATCGATATTCAATAAATTAGAGGAGTGGTTCATTATGCCGAACAATGTCAAAAAGCGACCAAAAAAGAACCGTACGAACTACAACATGTAACATATTCCCTGCGTAACCTATGATAAAAACCTGTGTTATCATCTTTATCCTTGTATCGGGCGTTGCGTCAATGCGAAGCCAGAACCCGGTGTTGGAAAAATATATCGCCGAAGGAGTTGCTTCTAACCTCGCCCTGAAACAACGTAAGCTGGATTACAACCAAAGTCTTGTCGCGTTGAAGGAGGCCCGCGGGCTCTTCTTTCCGGATGTCAGCCTGAATGCCCGGTATACCGTTGCCGATGGGGGACGGGTGATC
>CAZPTO010000070.1:0-12038 GCA_964589155.1 uncultured Bacteroidaceae bacterium
TTTGGTCTCCGGGTATCACCGTGATCTCCAGCTGACCAAGGAGTTATTGGTACCAGGTATCAGCAAAACAAGGCAAAGCCTTCAGATGATGGCGGTGATGGTTGCCGATATGATTCCACGCGAACATATCCTGGAGGACAAAAAATATTCCATGGTGTTTTCCGTGGAAGAAGTGAATAAAAAAGTGATGGCAGGAATGACTTTTCGTGATGCATACAGGGAAGTTGCCAGGGAGATCGAAACCGGCGCCTACCAGCCTTCAGGAGAAACTGAATATACACATATCGGGAGCATCGGGAATCCAGGCCTGGACCGTATTTCCGAAAAATTTCAAGTCGCTCGCGATACACTGCAGATCACCCCGGCAGAAAAAATATTTGAAGAATTAAAACATTATATATAAGTTATCGCGATGAAACCCTCATCATTGGGCATAGATATTTGGCTTCGCCGAGCTAAAGGTTCAGTGGAGCAATGGCAAAAGGAGATGTATATATAGAACGAAGTATAGAGCAACATGATGAGGGTTCGCCGAGTACCTTATTATCATTATTATGCTACGAGGCAACAACCGGAACGAAGTGGAGCTCATGAGGACGACGAAGGAGGACGAATAACGCACCTTGAGTTTAAACGAAATTTATAACTAATTATATCATAAGGCTTTAAATAAGATATATACACATGAAAATGGAATCTAGTATTGAAAAAATGGAACATAGAGTTGGTTTAAAGGACAAGCACAGGATCATTGTTAAATTGGGCACGGCCCTGATCACGCAGGAGGATGGAAGGATCAACCTGCTACGGATCGAAAAAATGGCCCGGGTAATATCCAGCCTGATCAGTGCCGGCAAGGAGGTGATCCTGGTAACATCAGGAGCAGTAGGTGCAGGCATGGGCATCATGAAACTAGAAAAAAAACCCACTGAAATAGTAGAAAAACAAGCACTTGCATCTATAGGACAGGCGGCATTATTACGCATGTATGAAACCTTTTTCAATGAATATGACCAGGTGATCGGACAGGTATTACTGACACGCGACGGTGTGGAAAATGAAACACGCCGAACCAATGCAAGGAACACCATCAACAGGTTACTTGCTATGGGAGTGATCCCGGTGATCAATGAGAATGATGCCGTATCTACCGAGGAGATTGAATTTGGTGACAACGATATGCTGGCGGTCATGGTAGCCGAACTGATCAAAGCAGATTTGCTGATCATGCTCACCAATACAGATGGTGTCTATACCTCAAATCCTCATAAGAACAGCGATGCGAAAAAGGTTTCCACGGTGATGGAAGCAAAAAAGGACCTGAAGGGAATCGTGGCAGAGGGAAAATCAAATGTGGGATCCGGCGGGATGCAATCCAAGATCGAGGCTGCTGAGATCTGCCGGAAAAAGAACATTGATGTGGTGATTGCCAAAGGATCGGATGCGGATGTGCTCTTCGATATTCTGGCCGGCAGAAAAGAGGGTACCCACTTTGTAAGTGAGTCAACAGAAGTAAACTCTCATAAATAGTGTATTGCTGTCAGAATATCAACGTTCGATCCAAATGATAATGGTTAAAAAAAAAATGCGTATGAAAGAGATTATTGAAATTGGGAAAAATGCGAAAGAGGCAGCATATGAGCTGGCCCATCTAGATACAAGCGCAAAGGACAGCATCCTTCGCGGTGTGGCACAAGAGCTGGTGGAAGCGTCAGTTTCGATCCTGGAGGAGAACAGGAAAGACCTTGCCAATGCACAGGAAATGGGACTGAAAGGAGCTATTGTGGACAGGCTTACGCTTAATGAGGACCGGATCAAAGGTATCGCCGAAGGACTGGAACAGATCGCCGGATTGGAAGATCCGGTTGGAGAGGTACTGGAGATGAAAAAGCGTCCCAATGGACTCATGATCGGCAAAAAGCGCGTACCGCTGGGTGTGGTGGGTGTGATTTACGAGTCCAGGCCCAATGTGACGGCGGATGTGGGTGGTTTGTGCATCAAAACCGGTAATGTGTGTGTATTGAGGGGAGGCAAGGAGGCGTTCAACTCCAACCTGGCAATTGTCAATATCTTCAGGAATGTGGTTTCAGAACTGGGATTTAATCCGAATATGATCCAACTGGTCACCAATACTACCAGGGAAAGTGCCAATGCACTCATGAAACTGAATGATTACCTGGATATACTGATCCCGCGGGGCGGCGCCGGCCTGATCCAGGCAGTGGTGCAGAACAGCACCGTACCAGTCATAGAAACCGGCGTGGGCAACTGCCATGTATTTGTGGACGCATCTGCAAACCTGGAAATGGCCAGGGATATTGCAGTCAATTCAAAGACACATCGTCCGGGTGTATGCAATGCCGCCGAGAGCTTGCTGATCCATAAAGATATTGCAGAAAAGGCAATCCCGATGATCGGTCAGGCATTACTGGAAGCAGATGTGGAAGTTCGGGGTGACGAGCAGGTGTGCAAGCTGCTGAAAGATGCCAATAAGGCGAGCGAAGAGGACTGGGCGGCCGAATATCTCGATTATATCATCAGCGTAAAGGTGGTGGGATCCCTTGATGAAGCCATATCACACATCCACACGTATGGATCTTCCCATTCAGAATCGATCGTTACTTCTGATTATGGAAATGCCCAATTCTTTCTCGACAGGGTGGACGCCGCGGCAGTCTATGTGAATGCCTCGACACGGTTTACCGATGGTTTCGAATTCGGCTATGGTGCCGAGATCGGTATCAGTACCCAGAAATTACATGCAAGGGGACCGATGGGACTTAAAGAACTGACCACCACCAAGTATGTAATCTATGGCAATGGCCAGATCAGGAAGTGAGTTTTTAATATCTCCTTCCCAGGTTGAGAATCATAAGTCCCAGTCCGAGACTGAAATACTGCTGGTTGTCCAGTGACTGGTTCCTGAGTATATAATTATACCTTGCATTCACATTGATTGCAAAAGTATTGTTCATGGGGAATATGATTCCCACTTCAGGCTGAAGTCCGAAATTCCATTGGTAATCATTTGTAAATTTATACAGTCCCAGGTCGGTACGTTTTTCGAAATAATAGGCCCCTGCACCCAGCTTTATATATGACCTGCTTCCGGTTTCATTACCGGTGAGCTTGTACTGGAATGTGGCGAGTACCGGTGAGGAATTAAGATACCTGTACTGTTTTCCGTAATAGGTAATGTTATCTTCTGTATAGGTATCCTTCTCCAGTGCCTCGTAAAAAGTCTGTAACCCGACCTTCAGACCGAGGCCAACATTCTCGTTCACATGGTGCCGAAACTCGAAACTGCCGCCACGCGGACTGCTCTTCCCGATGTAATCCCGGGTATCCCCGGTAGCTACTGAAAAATCATAGGAAAGTTGTATATGGTTTTGTGCCCGGACCTGCTGGGTAAAAAGACCGCAAAACATAATGCTGATTGCAATGAATTTAATGTTTGTTATTGTAGGTTTCATGCTCTTGTTTTTTTTGGTTGTGATCGAAACTGGTATGCACACGGTGCATCGCTTTTACCCCTCTTACTAGAGGTAGGGTGATTGCTCAAATGCCTGGTTGATTCCATCAAGGATACGCTCCTCGGTGTTTTCATAAGATAGTTCGGCCAGGCCATTCAGTACCGCCATCCATCTTACGGGGTAGGAAACCTCTCCCTCGCCGTCATTCAATGCATGAGGAGCAGAGGGATCAAGCATTTCAATGATAACCGTTCCGACGGAATAGGAGAAGGAAACGGGATATCCCCATGGATAATAATTCCTCCAGTAGTATCCGGGATAATAGTAATCAAGCCCGTAAAATCCATCCCAGTAGTTATACCCGTAATTGTAATAATCGTAATAGTAATCCGTGTAGGATTCAGTAGCCCTCGACACCAGCAGTACCAGGGCATCATCCATTTTTTCATTATCCGCAGTATCCGCTTGAGAGAGTTGTGTGTATCCTGCCTGGATCATCTGGTCTGCAATTTCCCCGACAATGGCATTGTCAAGCAAAATCTCTTCCTGCGATTTCTCATAAGCGGAATCTTCAGAAATAATTGGAACAGTATCCGCAAGCAGGAAATGGGATTTTGAATTGAAATCAAACTCATCGTCATACTGTGTCTGGACAATATCCAGGTCTTCAATGTCTTCATACTTTTCAGGATAGCAGGATGTCAGTAATAACATGAACATGGCTGCCAGTACTCCTGAATAAATCATGCCTTTTTTCATAATGTCACTTTTTTAATTCCTGTTTCAAAAACTGATTGATGGTGTTTGTCCATTAAGGAAACAAAATTTGCACCAATAGGACATGCGCAGTACATAGCACGGTATTACATCATGTCGAATGACATAAATCAAAGAAAATCAATGAGTTGAAAATCAAATCAGATATACATGAACAACACACTGCATGTGATGATATTCCACAAAATTGTGGATTATCTGAACAATACACTGCGTTACCTGCTCCGCGGGAGAATTCCCCTGAAAAGATGAGTAGTCCGCATTCTATGTATTTGCCTGCATCTTCTGCATTGATGCCTGCATCTTTGCAGCCCTGATCCTTTCGAAGAATGCATTGAAAGGCGGTATTTATGTTTTATGCCTGTTTTTTCGCAGACTCGATCATCTCAATGAACGTATCGAACAGATGGGCTGTATCGGTGGGTCCGCCAGAGGCTTCGGGGTGGAACTGCGTGGAAAAGAAGGGCTTGCTTCCATGCTTCATTCCCTCGTTGGTGTCGTCGTTCAAATTGAGGAACAGGGGTTCCCATTGGTCCTTCAGCGAAGCATTGTCAATGGCGTAACCATGATTCTGTGATGTAATATAGGCCGTGTTGGACCCCACCTGCAATACCGGTTGGTTGTGGCTGCGGTGTCCGTATTTCAGTTTATAGGTATCGGCACCGGCTGCCAGTGCCATCAGCTGGTTTCCAAGACAGATCCCGAAGATCGGGGTATCCTGATTATATGCCCCGGAAAGCTGGTCGATGGTGGCCTGGCACCGCTTGGGGTCACCGGGGCCATTGGAGATAAACAGTCCGTCATATTCCTCTTTCGAAATATCATGGTCGTAGGGCACGCGGATCACGGTGGTGTCCCGTTCCAGCAGGTACCGGATGATATTATATTTTACACCGCAATCGATCAGTAATATCCTGTGCTTCCCGTTCCCATATACTTCTTTCTTTTGCACGGTCACCTGCTCGACCAGGTTCAACTGGTTCGGATCATACCATTCAGGTTCGTCGTTACCAAAGATCACCTTTCCCAGCATGGAGCCTTTCTCACGCAACAATTTGGTGATCCGGCGTGTATCTACGCCAAAGATGCCGGGAATCTTGTTTTCTTTCAACCAGTCGCCCAGGCTCTTTTGTGCATTCCAATGGGAATATTCTTCAGAATAATCACTGATGATCAGTGCTGAAATATGCATGGTGTGGGATTCAAAAAAGAGAAACATATTGTTTTCCTCTTCATCGTTGGGCACCCCGTAATTACCCACAATGGGATAGGTCAGTACCAGGATCTGTCCCCGGTAGGATGGATCGGTCAGGCTTTCAGGGTAGCCTGTCATGGCGGTGTTGAAAACGACCTCGCCGGCAGTACTGCCTTCGTATCCGAATGAATATCCTTCAAATTCACTTCCGTCTTCCAGCTTCAGCCGGATCTTTTTATTTTCCATCATACTGGGTTAAGTTGTTTAATTATTTAAAAACCTGTCTAATATATCATCCACCTGTTCCGCGGTCAATTGCTTGGCAATGATTTTTTTGTCCTTGTCTAGCAAAAACAATTGCGGAAAACTCTGCAAATTATAGCTTTTCCTGAATTCGTTTTTATACGGACTCCAGCAATTGATCCATTCGTACAGTCCGTGCTCATTCACGAAATCAACCCATTTTATTTTTCCTTCCACGGAGTTGATCACGTGTACGGACAGGACCTGCACCTGCTGGTCCTTGTATTTTTCAAAGACTTCGTATAGTTTGGGGGTCGACTTCTTACAGTGGCCGCAGTCAGCTTCCCAGAAATACAGCAGGGTATATTCCGCTGGGATATCGGAGAGCCTGAAGTCAAACCCGACATGCGGATCACTCTTGATGACCGTATCCATCTGCGCCAGGTGGAAATGATCCGTCGGTAATCCTTTGAGTTCAAAATCGGGTGCCACGTTTCCGATGAAAGTGGGCTTGCTTTTTTCCAGGTTATCGCGAAGTTTTACTATGAACTCCTCGCTGCTCCATGTGGCTTCGGGGATATAATACTGTTCAGCAATATGAAAATATACCTTATCCATCCCCATTAACTTGCTTTCGGCAAAATTATTGAACAGGGTGATCAGCATGTAGCGAAAAATATCTTCATCAGACCTGGACTGTTCGATCAGCATGTCGACTGCAGTAATGAGCGAGTCAGGGTGCTGTGGCACAATTTTATTGATATAGGTCTTGATTTTTGGTTCATACAGTGGCGTGTGAAGCAGCCTGACATCGGACGGATTAAAGGTGTCGAAATAGTGGTCTTTGTAATACACATACCGGATAGAATCCTGCTGCCGTTTCGTACCTTTCAATATTTTTTCCGGGGCGCGATGCTCTTTCATGGCCTCGAGGAAGGTGCTGAAAAAGGTGTCACTGTTTTCAGAGATCAACGCATCGACATAGGTGTTCATTTGCGCGTTAAGGTCTTCCAGTTTGCTTTGGATGCTGACCGAGTCGGCCTGCGTTCCAGCTGCTGCCAGTTGTGCTTCATACTGCTGCTGTAATTTCCGCTGGTCTGACAGGTACTGCTTGTAGGTGTAGAACAGTTCATTATCGGCACTTCCTGTGAACCTGGTGTTTTGTACAAGATCCGTGCTGTCGACAGAGACACTGAATACCTGGTCCCGGTCCATCAGGAAATCGAAGAAATAACTTGCGCCAAAGTACACCACATACATCCCTCCATCAAAGGGTTGGTCACCTGTGAAAACTGCTTCGCCAGTCAGACTGATCTGTGCGGTATCTTTTGGAACCATCCTGTTGGTGAAATATTCGGCGAGTATCACTTCTTTCCCTGCGAAATCCGGTGCTTTTATCTGGATCTCGTATCCCTGTGCGAGCAAGGTACCTGTTACAAAAGTGAGTATGAAAGTTAAAAAGTGAACTATTTTGTCTGTATTTACCATCATAATTTTATTGAAAGTCCAAATTTAATCATAAAACGTTAATAACCTGACTTATCAATTTTGAATTTAAACGTCAATCCCTGTGCCAAAGTTCAATCTGAAGTTTCTGCAAAATTCTGCTTCAATACTTGGTACAGCTGAAAAATGGAATTAACTTAGTTGTTTCGATCCCTGTTACAGTACATTTACACAAAATATTCAGCAAATATGTATACCTTATCAGAAGCACAGAAGCTTATTGAGAAGCACCTCGCAAACATTAAATTTCCGGAAGACCCCCCCGAACTGTACGAGCCGGTGAACTATATCCTCTCCATCGGGGGCAAGCGGATCCGTCCTGCGCTGGTCCTGCTGGCATGTGATATGTTTGCCGGATCAGTTGATTCGGCACTGCATCCTGCCACTGCCATTGAAATCTTCCACAATTTTACCCTGTTGCATGACGATATCATGGACAAATCTGAAGTGCGGCGTGGCCAGCCCACTGTCCATGTGAAATGGAACAGCGATATTGCTATTTTATCTGGCGATGTCATGTCTATCCTGGCCAGCCGGTTTATGAACGAGGCGCCGGGTGCAGTGCTTCGTGGTGTGCACAATGTGTTTACACGTACAGCTATCGAGGTATGCGAGGGGCAGCAAATGGATATGAATTTTGAGCATCAAATGACGGTTTCCGAAGAGGAATACCTGCAGATGATAGAGCTGAAGACAGCCGTGCTGATAGCAGCCAGTCTGAAAATCGGTGCCATGCTGGGGGGTGCGGCAGAAAAGGATGCTGCTGATCTGTATGATTTTGGGCGTGACCTGGGAATCGCATTCCAGTTACAGGATGACCTGCTGGATGTATATGGAAATCCGGAATTGGTTGGTAAAAAACCTGGAATGGACATCGTCGATAACAAGAAAACCATGTTGATGATCACTGCACTGAGAGATGCAAATACTGAACAGAAGAAATCCCTGACCGGCTGGCTTACTGCCGATGATTTTGATCCGGATGAAAAGGTACAGGAAGTATTACAGCTTTTTGACGCTTTGCATGTAAAAGAGAAAGTGGAGCGTGTCATCAATAATTATTACCAGGAAGCACTGGAAAGCCTGAACCATCTCAATACTCCCAAAGAGCGAAAAACGGAACTGTTTGCCTTTGCTGAATACCTGATGGAAAGGCAAAAATAGACACGGGCACTGTTGGTTTTCCTGTTCCAGCTTTGTTCCGCACCTTATTTGGGACCCGGAGCTAAAATCCCAGCTCCAGTAGCTTGTCTTCCTGTTTGAATTTACGCAACAGCATTCTCAGTTCTTCCAGCTGTGACATTGTTTCATACTGGTCCTGTTCAACAGATGACCTGGTCTTCGGTTTCAAAGAATTGAAATAGGCCATGCGCTGATTCAGGATATCAAAATATTCCACCAGGATGGTATTTGCTTTTTCCGTCTCACCAGACATATAATATGTTTCGATAACCCCTTCGTGGTGAATGGTACTTTCTCCACGTGGAAAAGTAAGTCCGCCAATGAACTGGTCGTAGGGCAATACTGAATGGGGCGCAAGCTCCATGCAGCGGTCCAGCACATTCACGGCCTTAACTGTATCACCACGCTCCAGCAGTTCAAGTGCGAGACGTACGTGCAGGTTTCTGAACCTGATCACGGAAAGTGTACGTATGGAATAATAGTCCAGGTGTACATCAGGTGCATTCATTCTTCCCCAGGTGAACGTGTTCATGACATTATCATACATTTTGTCCGGATCGATGCGGCCCATCACCAGGATGCTTTCCTGCGGGGTCCTGATCGGCACGACCTTGTAGGCCAGGCCGTCCAGCTGGTAGTAGGGCTCCAGTCCCAGGCTACTGTCGAATCCTCCCGCAGTAAAATATACCGGGCGTTTCCAGTCATTCTGTGCAAAAATGTCGAGCTGCAGCATGTTCCCTTTCAGTATCTGGTCATTAGGTGTGAGTTGAATGCGCACATCTTTTTCTATTTTGTCGGCATCATACGGGGCAACGATCCCTTGCTCCAGTACAGCAGCAGAATCTACATCGATCACGATTTTATGGGTGGGCAGGTGATCGACCTTATCTCCGCTGCGCAGGGTGAGCTTGGTACGGGGGTCGTCACTCCTGATGAAATTTGCAATATAATCAGCCGTAGCCCAGCGTTCGTTTTCCCTTACATATATCGAATTATTGGTACCTTCCCGGTATTTTGCATTCGGGAAAGAGATCGGTAAAGGTTCCGATTCATAGGCCTGCATCTTCATCTGGTCGATGTGCCATTCCGTATTGAACAGCATCATGTTCACCACCCTTACATCGGTCCGGATCCCTTCCACCTCCTGCAGGTACCACAATGGGAATGTATCATTATCGCCCACCGTGTAAAGGATTGCATCCTCATCACAGGATTCAAGGTAGTTACGGGCAATATCCCTTGCCAGGTATCTTCCTGAACGATCGTGGTCGTCCCAGTTCTGAGCTGCCATCAGCAGCGGACCAGCCATCAGCGCGATAATGAAACTGAATATTGCTGCAAGCCGCATCTTCATCCAGCGATTGATCAACATGGCCATTCCGGCAACGCCCATGCCTACCCAGATGGAGAACGCATAGAACGATCCCGCGTATGCATAATCACGCTCCCGGGGCTGGAAAGGTGATTGGTTGAGGTATATTACGATAGCAATGCCGGTCATGATAAACAGGGTCATGATGACCCAGAAATCCTTCACGTCACGCTTCAGGTGAAAGAGCAATCCGATGATCCCCAGGATCAGCGGAAGAAAATAGTAAGTGTTCCTTGCGGGGTGGTTCCGCATGTCATCGGTGATCTCGTCCTGGTTCCCCAGCCAGATCTCATCAACGCCCTTGATCCCGCTGACGACCCTGCCGTTCAGGATTCCGCCATGGCCCTGGACATCGTTCTGCCTGCCAATGAAATTCCACCCAAAATACCTGAAGTACATGTGGCCAAGCTGGTACCGCACGAAAAACTCGATATTGTCAAGGAACGTCGGATTGGAAGGATCTTTTATGGTCCCGAATTCTACGTAGGCCCGCCGGTGCTGCGAATCCCTGCTGTACATCCTGGGGAACAGGATCTTGCCCTCTTTATAGGTGACTTCAGGCTTCCGCGAAGCAATTTCATAGGTATTGGTTTCCTTGTTCAGCACATACACAGGTTTGTTGTATTCCACAGACTCGAATTCTGCATTGTACTGGTTTCCTGTGACCAGCGGACGGTCACCATATTGTTCACGGTTCAGGTAGGAAAGCAGCGCAAACGCGTTGTCGGGCCTGTTTTCATTCATAGGTGGTTGTGCAGAGGACCGGATGATGATCATGGCATAGGATGAATAGCCGATCAGGATCACCGTCAGGCCCACCAGTATCGTATTCAGCAATTCATTTTTCTTCTGGTACTGGGTACGGTAGATGCCGTAGGCAAGCAGCCCCACCAGCAACAACACGTAAATGAAAAATCCAGTGTTGTAATGCAAGCCCAGGCCATTGGTAAACAAGAGCTCAAACCATGTAGCTACCCTTACAAGTCCCGGAATAATGATATACATGACAGAACCCAGCAGGACCATCGCAACCAGGATCGCCTTGATCAGCCCGTTCCGTGTGACTTCGTATTTCCTGAAATAATATACCAGTACGATCGCCGGGATGGCCAGGAGGTTCAGCAGGTGCACACCAATGGAAAGCCCCATGAGATAAGCGATCAGGATCAGCCACCGGTTGGCATGCTTGTCATCTGCAATATTCTCCCACTTCAGGATGGCCCAGAAGACCACAGCTGTAAAGAGAGAAGAGGTGGCATAGACCTCCGCTTCAACGGCTGAAAACCAGAAGGTATCAGAAAAGGCATAGGCCAGTGCACCCACCAGGGCACTTCCCATCACAAGTATGTAATTTGTAGGCGTATGATCTTCCTCTGATTTGATATAGATCTTTTTAACTAAATGGGAGATGGTCCAGTAGAGGAACAGGATCGTGAATGCACTGCTGGCAGCAGAGACCATATTGTACATTTTTGCCACGTTGGCTGTATCATTGGTAAACAGTGCAAAGATCCTTCCGATGATCATATACAGCGGTGCTCCGGGCGGATGCCCGACCTGCATCTTGTAGGAACTTGCGATGAATTCACCGCAGTCCCAGAGACTAACAGAGGGTTCGATGGTCAGGGAATATACGATCAGCGCAATAAGAAAGCTGAACCAGCCAAGGACCAGGTTATATCTTCTAAAACTTGCCATATTCATCCAGGTAATAATGATTTTAAGGTTCCGAATTTACTTAAAAAAATTGACAGATTCCTGCAGGAAACATATATTTGCCATTCTACTAACTGAACTGACATGGTACAAAAACATTTTCCGCTTTCCGATGAGGTGATTTATTCCACTTACCCGGAATTTGAAGTTGAGTACGCCAATGTTCATGAACCAGCAACGAAAAAGCCCGGGGATCAGCTGCTGGTCATTGCCCTGAATAAGCGAAAGATCGATGGTGCCCCGGTGACTACAATCACTGGGTTTAAGGGAAAAAGGATGGATCTGATCCAGCTGGAGGAAGCGCTTGCACAGGTATGCCGGACCAGCGGGGCGACACGCATGTATGACATCATCCTGGAAAGGGATGTGCGAAAAAGAGCATATGTATATTTACGTAACCAGGGATTCGGAGTTCAATTTGCAGCCTCGTAAGTTCTGTCTTAAGGGTCGGCCCGTATCAGTTTTATTACTATTTTTCTTGTTCCTGTTCTCACCGGTCTGTTCCCCGGTGTCGGCCCAGTTCTATGAATATGGACAGGACAGGGGGACCATACGCTGGAACCAGTTTTCCAGC
>CAZPTO010000071.1:0-11948 GCA_964589155.1 uncultured Bacteroidaceae bacterium
CCCCGGTGCCTTCTTCCACCGCTTTTTCCAGCATGGCAGTGATGGTTTGGCTGGTTTGTTCTGAAAAAACTGCTGGTGCAGGTTGCTGTGTTCTCCTGTAGATAATATTACCATCAGCGTCCGTGATCATTTCAATCATCACCGGTTCCTGAATGTGCCCGTTATTGGCAAAGCTGCCGTAGGCCCTGGCAATTTCATAAAGGGAGAGGTCCAGGGTACCCAGTGCGACCGAGGGCGCATCCCCGGGGGGCGCCGGGAACCCCAGTTTTTCGCATGTCTTCTGCAGGTCCGCAGTATCCATACTGAAATAGAGGTCCAGGGTGGGCAGGTTCATGGAATGGGCCAGCGCATACCATGCTGCAACGGTGCTGTCCGGGGTGTCGGTACGGTCTGCATTCTCGGGTTCCCAATCATCCTGGCCATCCACTCCTTCGAATACAACCGCGCGGTTTTCAAGGTAGGTGCAGGGGGAGGTACCCTGTTCGAGTGCGGTGGCGTAAACGAACGGTTTGAACACTGATGCACTCTGGCGGTGTGACAGGACCATGTCGAAGGGAAGGAACCGGTAATTGTTTCCACCGATCCAGGTCTTCACCGCCCCGGTGGATGGTTCGGTGATGAGCACGGATGCGTTCAGCATGCTTTCGTAATGCCAGGCGCTGTCGCGGCTGCTGAGTTCACTGGTGACTGTTCCCTCCCAGGTGAACAGGGTGACCGGGTGGACGTTGGTTGTAAGTGTATCTTTCAGCTCTTTTTCCCAACGCTTTTTCTCCCCGTGTTGTTCCAATTCCTGTTCCAGAAGCGTCTGCATGCCGGGGAGGTGGTTGCGGATGGACTGCAGGCTGATTTCCTGAAGGCGCATATCGAGTGTGGTAAAGATCCTCAGCCCGTCGGTTTCGAGGGTATAAGTCGAATCGTCCGGGAGGTCGAGTTGCCGCAGGATCTCTTCGGTCTTTTTTCTTACCTGGTATACGAAATATCCCGCCGGATTGGCGAGGTCCAGGTTCTCATATTCGAGGTCCAGCGGCAGCTGGCTAAGGCTGTCAGCGGCAGCTTCGTCGAGGTATCCTTCAGCGGCCAAAAGGCCCAGCACGACGTTTCTTCGCTGAAGCGCATTCTCCGGGTAGAGCCGCGGATTGTAGCGCGTGTTGGCTTTCAGCATACCCACCAATACTGCTGACTCAGCAAGCTCCAACTGTGAAGCAGGTTTGCTGAAAAAGCGACGCGCTGCCGATTCTACGCCGTACACCTCTTCCCCGAAGGGCACGGAATTGAGGTAGAGGGTGAGTAGTTCATCCTTCGAATAGAGGGTCTCCATTCGTTTTGCGATGATGAGTTCCCTGAGCTTGTTCACAGGCAAACTCAGCCGGCCATGATCGCTGCGTCCATAGAGGTTCTTGACCAATTGCTGGGTGATGGTACTGCCACCCCCGCTGCTGCGATCGCCGAGCAGGATGGTGCGGAGGAATACCCGCAGGTAACTCCTCGAGTCGTACCCGTTATGGGAATAGAATCGCCGGTCTTCCGTTGCAACCAGGGCATCGACCAGGTGTCCGGGCATCTCTTCCCTGCGGATATTGGTACGGTTTTCAGCAAAATATTTTCCGATCAGGACACCATCGGAGGAATAGACCAGCGAGGCTTCTTCGTTCCTGATCTCCGAAAGCTCCTCTTTACCGGGAATTTTTCCAAAACCACCCGCTGCCACCAGCATGTAGAACAATGCTGAAAACAGCACGATGACTGCCAGGAAGATCACCCCGGTTTTCAGGATGGTTTTCAGTAGCTGTCTTTTATTTTGTATATTAAAATAGGTCATATCATGCGTTTGCAGCGGTACACATGTTCGATTGCTCTGCAAAGGTAACGTAAAATGGAGGGAACTATTGGCGGTGTCTGCTATAAACATGAACATGCCGGATTAATTCTAAAAAGACGGCGATTAATCCCATTTTTCTTAATTCAGTAATTGAAAAAATCACTGAACTGATAAAATAATATGACAGGCTTCCCGGGCGATTTCTATATCAGCTAAAAAAAACGGGTTGGTCCAATGGCAAAAGGTTCTTGAACTTCTCCTGCAATTTTCGTAACTTATCCCCTCATCAAAAACCAACGATTATGTCATTTGAACTACCGACTTTACCGTATGAAAAGAATGCGCTGGAGCCAGTGATCAGTGAAAGAACACTGGAATTTCACCATGGGAAACACCACCAGGCTTATGTGAACAACCTGAACAAACTGCTGCCGGGTTCTGATTTTGTGAATGCTGATCTTGAGACGATCATCAAAAAGGCAAAAGGCGGGTTGTTCAACAACGGGGCACAGGTCTGGAACCATACTTTTTATTTTGAGGCTTTCTCGCCGGACCCGAAGAAGGATCCGGAAGGCAAGTTGCGGGCATTGATCGACCGTGATTTCAGTTCCCTGGACCAGTTCAAGGGTGCCTTTGAGAAGGCAGCTGCCACCTTGTTCGGTTCGGGTTGGGCATGGCTGGTGATGTCGGAGGGTGAGAAGTTATCTATCGTGCAGACATCCAATGCTGACAATCCACTGCGCGACGGCCAGATGCCGCTGCTCACTGCCGATGTCTGGGAGCATGCCTATTACCTGGATTACCAGAACAAGCGGCCTGAATACCTGGGGAACTTCTGGAAGGTTCTGGACTGGAGTGTGATCGAAGGTAGAATATAATTATTATATTTAGCCAAACTAAAATACCATTCCATGATCCAACAAAACTTTATCAAGCTCTACGAAACGAGTTTCAGGGAGAACTGGGACCTCCCGGCCCTGTCTGATTACCAGGGACCTGAGATCACTTATGGTGATTTGTCAGCGAAGATCGCGAAAACCCACCTGTTGTTCCGTGCGCTTGACATCGAGAAAGGCGATAAGATTGCGCTGTTTGGTAAGAACTCGGCAAATTGGTGCGTCTGTTTCATGGCGTCGGTCAGCTATGGTGCTGTTGCAGTCCCCATACTCGCTGATTTCAAATCTTCCGATGCCACCAATATCATCAATCATTCCGATGCAGTGATGCTGTTCGTGGACAAGTCCATGTTTGAAGACCTGGATGAATCGGAGATGGAAAAAGTGCATGGTTCCATCGCCATAGAGGATTTCTCAGCGCTGTCGCCCAAACCAAAAAAACAGTTCAAAGATGCGACAGAGAAGCTTGATGAGATGTTTCAAAAGCAATATCCCGACGGATTCACAAAGGACCACCTGCAGTTTCCTGAGATCGACAACAAAGATCTTGTGGAGATCAATTATACGTCAGGAACAACGGGATTCAGCAAAGGGGTCATGCTTTCAGCAAACAGCCTGGCGGGGAACATGGTATTTGCACGTGCAAACATGGAACTTAATCCTGGTGAAAAGATGCTTGCAGTGCTGCCCCTGGCACATTGTTATGGGGGGGCGTTCGATTTTCTCTTTCCACTGACCGAGGGCGTGCATGTGACTATACTTGGAAAAATCCCGGCAACACCCTTGTTGCTCAAGGCTTTCGGTGAAATCAGTCCGCACCTGATCCTGTTCATCCCGCTGTTCTTCGAAAAATTATATAAGAAGAAATTGTTGCCCACAATCTCCAGGCCCACTATGAAAGTGCTGCTGGCGATTCCCGGGGTGAACAAGATCCTGTATGGGGCCATCAGGAAGAAACTGATGGATTCATTCGGCGGACGGTTCCGGGAGGTCGTTTTGGGAGGTGCCGCATTGAGTGCCGATGTGGAGAAGTTTTTCAAGAAGATCAGGTTCCCGTTCACCATTGGTTATGGTATGACAGAATGTGGGCCACTCATCTCCTATGATGGCTGGAGGACGATCAGGCCCGGATCTTCAGGAAAAATCCTTGAGGATACCATGGAGCTGAAGATTGATTCTTCCGATCCCTACAATGAAGTGGGAGAGATCCTGGTCCGTGGCGAAAACCTGATGGATGGCTACTACAAGAACGAGGAAGCCACCAAGGCTACGATCGACAAGGACGGCTGGTTGCATACCGGGGATCTAGGGGTGACGGATAAAGACGGATACATCTACATCAAAGGCAGGAGCAAGAGCATGCTCCTTGGTCCGTCAGGTCAGAACATCTATCCTGAAGAGATCGAAGCCAAGGTAAATAACCTGCCCTATGTTGCCGAATCCGTAGTGCTGATGAATGATGACCACAAACTGGAGGCATTGGTCTTTCTTGATAAAGATGCGATCGCCGCAGACGGGGTCGAGGACCAGCTTGCAGAAAAGATGGAGGAAAACAGGAAGGCGATCAACAAGGAGTTGAAAGCTTACGAAGGAATCCTCCGGATGCATATTCATGAAGAGGAGTTTGTAAAAACCCCCAAGCGCAGCATCAAGCGTTTCCTGTATTCGCTCGAAGACCTGAAAAAGTAAAATTTTATGTAAGGGCTAGAACAACGATGTGCCCTTATAGACGAAACTTTCAGCAGGATGTACCAGTTTTCCCGAATACCGCAGGGAACCACTGGAAAAATTACCGCTTACGCGTGCATCAGCTCTTCCGCTGGGTTGCACAGTCATGAACACATCATAAGAGCCCGCGGGACTGCGTACATTGTAATTTACGGTGTAGGTTTCTCTCTTTTTGCTATATGAATATTCATAATCGCCCACCGATCCTTCGATGGTCACACCACCTACACCATTCATTCCAAGATAGGCGTTGCTTCCTATCTGCAACACACCCTCTGTTGAGTCTGCACTGATGAAGTTGATGTCAGATTGCACATTCCTGGTGTTCCCATAACGATCAAACAACATGTCTGCCTCGAGCACGAAGGTGGCGGATTTTACCATGTGTTCCACCAATTTTGCATAGCGTTCAGCCTCTTTGGCTTCCTGGCGTTGCTTTTCTTCCTTCAGTAATTTTCTCTGTTCGCGTTTACTCAGTGATCCGGGCTCCTGTGCCTGTACACCCACAGCGAGCATCAGTATAACCATTGCAAATGCTAATTTTCTCATCATCATTTTTTTACCATAAGAAATGCAAATCTTATGCCAAGAGAGGAGGGGTGATTGCGCGCAACTGTTTGTACTGGGCTAAAATGAAAATAGTTTATCCAATCACAGGATCAGATATCTGCTTCTACGAAAAAGGCTACGAATTTCTCTTTCCTGTTGTAGAAATGGTTGCTCCAGCTTCTGCCATTGTAATAGTTCAGGCCGATGCGCAGTTTTTTGCTGTTCCATGACTGTGGAAAGATATACCCAACCGAAGCGGAAATATTGGGCGACCAGGCGTTGAGCTGGTAAGAACTGACGTTCAAAGCGGTAAATACACCACCAAAGTACCGGTTGGAAAACCAGTACTCGACTTCCATTCCCCCCTGGAGATTCAGATATGCATCCCTGTTGGATTTGTTCTGGCGTCCTCCCATGAAATCTTTACCGGGCAGGAAAAAACCAAAATCCCCATATACCTGCAGGATGTTCCATTGTTCCTTTCCAAGAAAATAAAGTGGTTTGGCTGCTGCTGAAAGTATAAAGTCATCTCTTACCGGAAGCTGCATGAGGAGGAAATCATAGTCGGTGGGAGAAATGACCTTGTCGTTGAATTCATCCCCCACATGTGTGCAGATATGATGTTTGGAAAACCTTAATGCCAGCCATTCAGCGGGCCGTGCACCGATAGCAAAATAGTAGATGCCGTCGAGCCCGATCACATCATGGTTGCCGGCACGCATGACGGTTGGGATGGTCACGCCAAGATCTACCTCCACCCCCAGGTTGGGGTTGTTTTGCGGTGAAAACTTAAACAGGCTGAATCTTACCCCGGAGTTGACAACCAGCTTGCCGAGGTAGGTGCCATCTTGATTGACCCTGTCGGAGTGATCAAAGTCGCTGTATAACATGGTCTGGCTTGAAACACCAAAGCGTATGCCCAGGGGATCAGCAAGGTAGGTGGGATAAAAATTATTTCTTGCAACAAGTTGCATGTCCCAGTTTTTTATGGGAATGGTGAACCTGTCAATAGTATCCTGCGCTTCCAGGGCCAGGCCGTTCAGCAGGATAATAAATATGATTGCGTTTTTCACGGTTTCTGTTTTTAGGTGTATTCTATTCTGATTCAGTTTTATTATTGAGTTGCTCTGCTGCGTCGTTGTATTTAAAACCGCCTGAAGACTACCGGGATAATCCCGGCTCCCGGCGGTTATTTTTCCGCTGACCACACATCATTGTTCTGCCCGTGGAAACTGGTAAAACCACCCAGGAACCAGATCTTGCCGTTGTATTGTGCGATCCCGTAACTGTGGCGGCCTTTCAGGTCCGAACCCCTGGAGTCGATACTCCAGACCTTATCGCCATCCATGCGCCAGGTGGGATAGGTATTGGGATTACCGGTGCTGTAATGCATCGCTGAAGTGTTTGAACCGGGAAACACCCAGAGGGTATTGTCATAGAAGATCATCTCGTGCTCTGTCCGGTCCAGGAAGGAAGAGTCCACAGACTGATCATAATCGGCAGTCCAGGTCAGTCCATCCGTGGAGCTCCACAGCCAGTTCCATTTTTCGATGGGGTAAGGTGCATTTCCGGGTCCTTCGAAGATGATCCCATGTCTGCCTCCCTGAACATATATGGTACCGGTGGCTGGATCTACTGCAGCGGCATGACTGGCACGGCGGCCATAATTTTCGTTGTCCAGCTTCTCCCATGAGATCCCATCCGTAGTACGCCAAACATCATTGAAGTACTCCTGCGCATAAGTCCCGCTATGGTCTTCAAGCTGGGTTCTTCCCCCTATGATATATATGTAGTCCTGTCCACCATGGTTGGCTACGACCATGGCATGATCAGACCGGGGAAACCAGGTGTCAAGCGAATCCAATTCGTCATAGGTCCGTTCCTTGATCTGTACCCAGGTATTGCCGTCGTATGATCTCCAGACATCATTGCAATATTGCCTGTACCCGGTGGCTTCATCCACGGAGTAGCCACCCGCCAGGTACATGGCTTCCCCGGAACCGTCATCGAAGGTTACTACAGCATGTCCTCTTCTGCCCAGCCAGGGCGCATTGTCATTCACAAGTTCCCATTGTATCCCATCTTCTGTTGACCAGACATCTTCATAATATGTATCGTGCCTGATCTCCCCGGGATTGTACCCGCCCATGATCCATATTTTATTATCAAATTCCACAGCAGCATGATCGAACCGGTTCTGCCATTCTGCACTTTTCTCCACCCGTGTGAATTGCAGAGTGCCGTCGTACGGGTCGATCCCGTATTCCTCATAGGATTGGAATTCACAACTGCTCAGCAGTATGACTGCCCACAGGATCAAAACAAACTTACTTTTCATTTTTATTAAATTAACTCTTTATAAATTAAATAATTGTCCTCATCGAAAACCGCAAAGATGATGGTCTCGAAGAGTTGATCAACGCTGGGGTGAGTTTTCACAGTATGTACGGCGATTTCTGCTGCCTGTTGCCTGGGAAATCCGTACACACCTGTTGAGATATTGGGGAAGGCAAGGGATTTGATGTTGCTGGAAGCGGCGAGGTTGAGGCTGTTGGTATAGCAACTCCTTAGCAAAGCTGCCTCATTCTTGCTGCCGCCTTTCCAGACAGGACCCACGGTATGGATCACATGACTGGCGTTGAGATTGTATCCCCCGGTGATTCTTGCCTCACCGGTTGGACAGCCGTTGAGTGTCCTGCATTCTTCGACCAGGCCGGGGCCAGCTGCCCGGTGTATGGCACCGTCAACGCCGCCTCCGCCGAGCAGTGAATTGTTTGCAGCGTTTACGATCGCATCAACATGCAGCAGGGTAATGTCCCCTTTATACAGTTCCAAATGCATACCATGAGGTTTATAGAACGCAATTTTACAACAATTTTTATACCAATTGTAAGGTTTTCCCTGAAAATTATTAGTTCGTTGCATTAATCCATGCCTTTTATAAGCGTCGGACTGAAAAGGATGCGATTCGATCCAGCGGTCCGGTCATTACAGTGACTGGGCGGGTACCGGCAAACAAACGGGTTTCCTCTCAGCTGCCCCTGACCACGGCACCCAGTTCTTTTTCGAATGACGAAGCGATGCGGCCCATCACTTTGTCGATCTGCTTGTCCTTAAGCGTTTTTTCATCGTCCAGGAGAATGAAGCTGAGGGCATAGGATTTTTTACCCTGTTCAATGTTGTCTCCTTCATAGACATCGAAAAGATCGACCTCTTTCAGGATCCTGCGTTCTGTTTTAAAGCCCAGTGCTTCCAGCTGCGCGAATGTTATATGCCGGTCGAGCATCAGCGACAGATCCCTTTTGACTTCCGGGAAACGGGGCAGGGGACGGAATACCGTCTTTGCCTTTTTATGCAATCGCATTACCAGGTCCCAATTGAATTCAGCCGCATAGACCTCCTGCTTGATATCGAAGCTTTCGAGCAATTTGCTATTCACCTTTCCGAACCTGGCCACAGTGCCTTTTTCGATGCTGTATTCCAGGGCCTGATCGAACTGTGCATCGCTGATTTCACCCATCTTCAGCTTGCTCCGGCCGATCCCCAGTTTATCCAGGACCAGCATCACGACAGATTTCAGATGGTAGAAAGAGACCCGGTCGCCCGTTGTGACCCAGTTCTCAGCAGTATAGTTGCCGGTGAGGAAGATGCCCATATGGTGTGCCTCGCTGTATTTCTTTTGTGGATGGTCTGCCTTTTTGGAGGGGTCCAGGAAGTAACAGTTTCCGAATTCGTACAACTTCAGATCCGGTCTTTTCCTGTTGATATTATAGATGATCGCCTCCAGTCCCCCGGGCAGCAGGCTTTTTCTCATTCGTGAAAGGTCCTGGCTCAGTGCGTTCTGGACCTTCACCACTTCCCGGTCCGAAGCGTCGAAATAGGATTCACTGGTGAGGGAGTTGGATTTGATCTCCAAAAACCCATTGGCAGAAAGCAGGTCGGATATGGTATTCACCACCTTCTCCTTGTCGGGTTTTTCCACGTAGGCCAGCGTAGAATTCACATGCTCATCGAACGGGATATTGTTGTACCCGTAAATCCGCAGGATCTCCTCCACGATATCTGCTTCCCGTTGCACATCCACGCGATAGGGAGGCACCTTCAGCGTCATGCCCGTCTCGTTCCTATTCTCGACCCGGATGTCCAGGGAGGCGAGTATGCTGGTGATGATCTCCGGATCAATTTCCTTGCCGATGAGTCGGGTGATATTCCGGAAAGAAACCTCTACGGTGAAATCTTCGATGGGATCGGGATAGATATCGGTAATTTCCGAGGAGACCTTTCCGCCTGCCAGTTCTTTCATCAGCAGTGCGGCCCGTTTGAGTGCGTAGACGGTCATATTGGGATCGGTACCCCGTTCAAACCTGAACGATGCGTCGGTATTCAGCTGGTGATGCTTTGCGGTTTGCCTGATGAACACCGGGTCGAAACAGGCCGACTCGAGAAAGATGCTGGTGGTACTTTCGGTTACCCCGCTGCCTGTCCCGCCGAAAACACCGCCGATACACATTCCATTTTCTGCATCGCAGATCATCAGGTCACTAGCGGTTAGTTTCCGTTGTTTTTCATCCAGCGTGGTGAAAGAAGTGCCTTCCGGCATGGTGCGGACCACCACCTGGTTGCCGCTGATCTTTTCTGCATCGAAGGCATGCAGCGGTTGTCCCAGTTCGTGCAGCACGAAATTGGTGATGTCCACCAGGTTGTTGATAGGTTCCTGGCCGATGGCCCGCAGTTTGTTCTGCAGCCACGACGGACTCTCCTTTACATGCAGCCCTGTGAGTGTGACACCGGAATACCGTGGACAGGCTTCCGGGTTTTCAACACGCACCTCCAATGGCAGTGCATGGTCATCTACCCGGAATGCGTCTACTGAAGGTTTTTTCAATTTGGTTTGTGCGCCCTGGTGCAGCATCCAGGCAACAAGATCACGGGCCACCCCGATATGTGAAGCTCCGTCGATCCGGTTGGGAGTGAGGCCGATCTCGAATACCACGTCTTTTTCGACGTTGAAATAGTCAGCGGCCCTGCTTCCGGTCTGCGCATGTTCGTCCAGCACCATGATGCCGTCGTGACTGCTCCCCAGCCCGAGTTCATCTTCGGCACAGATCATTCCAAAGGAGGCTTCGCCCCTGATCTTTGCCTTTTTGATGGTGAATCCTTCCTCACTTCCCTGCGGGTACAGTGTTGCTCCTACCGTTGCTACCGGAACGCGCTGTCCTGCTGCCACATTAGGTGCCCCGCATACGATCTGCACAGGCTCATTTTCACCGATATCCACGGTGGTGACGCTCAGCTTGTCAGCGTTGGGATGACTGGCGCAGGTCAGCACTTTCCCGATCACCACACCTTCCAGTCCGCCCTTCACAGTCTCGATCTCTTCGATCCCTTCCACCTCCAGGCCGGTGTTGGTCAGTATTTTTCCAAGTTCGACTGGATCCAGATCGAAATCTGCATACTCCCTGAGCCACGTATAGGAAACTCTCATATATATCTAATTTATAATCTTGTGCGTTACCCTTTTTAAATCTGAATTTTTTTCAATGTGCGTTACTCCTTCTCTTTTAGCGGACACCTGTGCTGCATTATGGCCCGGTTGGTGTCTCACAAATGGTACACCATGCATCTCACTTAAAAATTTCGAAGGACAAAAATAGGAAATTTGAAGCAGAAATCCCCGTGAATCCACCTGTCAATTGATGAAGGGACAGCAATTGTTTTCAGATGATGAAAAGACTGCAATTGCGCTAAAGGAAAGGATGCGCAGTAATGTTACTTCAGGTCGTTGATCATTGACAGTACTTCAACGAATTTTTCATGCGCCTCCGGGTAGGTGGCCGGTCCCGGTGTGTCAGTGCGCAGCAGGATCTCCCCGATCTCTGAATCAGGCAGTGGTCCCCGCTCCCGGATCTCTGCGTAATAGAGCCTGCCGTAGTCCGTGTTGCCATTGATCCGCACAGCATAATCATGGACAAGCTGCAGGTCGGCACGGGTGGTGCCGGTCTCTTCAAACAGCTCCCGTTCCGCGGCGTGGTCGGGGTGCTCTCCCGGTTCAATATGTCCCGCGGGAAGTTCCCAGGTATCGCGTTCTTCATGCCGTACAAAGATCCACTTATCCGCTTCACGGGCCCCGATCACCACGTAGGTGAGGTCAGGCACTTCGACGCTTCCGGCCGGCAACAGGGATATTTCAACTTCTTTTTTCACGCCAGCACTGAATTTTTTTTCTGCAAGGGACCACCTGGCTCCATGCTGGTGTGCAATTTAATGAATTCAGCTTCCAATTCTTAGAAAAATCCATCAATTTCGGTACTTTTGTAGATCATTAAAAAGAAGTTCTTGCGTTATTGATATTGAGGTTCAAAGAATGAAGGACATTTCGCACAACGAATCAGGATAACAGACAAATTAGGAAACACAATGGGGAAGCACAATAGGCGGCCGTTGATACTGGTTACCAACGACGATGGATACAAGGCAAAGGGAATATCAAAGCTAACGGAGATTGCCATGCAATTCGGGGATGTACTGGTGATGTCTGCCACCGAATCACAGTCGGGCAAGTCACATTCGATCACGATCAAGGATCCTATCCGGTATAAATGCGTCGACAACACACAGGAACTGACACGCTATGTAGTCAAAGGCACACCGGTGGACGGGGTGAAACTGGCCTTCAACAGCCTGCTTGAAGAGATGCCCGACCTGCTGCTTTCAGGGGTCAATCACGGCACCAATTCTTCGACCAGCGTGGTATATTCCGGCACCATGGCTGCTGCGATCGAGGGTGCCATTCACCATGTGCCAAGCATCGGGTTTTCGCTGCTGGATTACCACCATGATGCCGACTTTGATGCGGCGGAGCCTTATGTAAAGCAGGTCATTCAGCATACCCTCGAGGAAGGATTGCCGGATGGCACATGCCTGAATGTAAATATTCCGGCAGTGCCCAGGGGGCA
>CAZPTO010000072.1:0-11881 GCA_964589155.1 uncultured Bacteroidaceae bacterium
TGCAGTTTTCAGTGGTGCATACAATGAGGTGGCCAACACTGATTTCAATCCGAACTGGGGACAATCAACTGTTGTAACTACGGAAGACATTGATGGCAATGCAACCATGAAGTACGCGAACCTGAATTACCAGGGAACGCAGTTTGAAAGTGCACTTGATGTTTCAGGAATGGACTACGTGCACATTGATATGTGGACAAATGACGCAGCAGCGGTTAATTTCTCCCTGATCAGCTCCGGTCCTGTTGAAACAGCCTCAGCACTGACTATTACATCCGGACAATGGGTAAGCTATGATATCGCGCTTTCCGAATTCGCAAGTGTGGTGGACCTGGCTGATGTCATACAATTCAAGTTTGACGGAACTGCTGGATCGACGCTCTACCTTGACAATATCTATTTCTATAGCGAAGAGGTAGTTGCAGGTTCTGATGCCACGTTGAGCGACCTGCAGGTAGACGGTACAACCATTGAAGGTTTTCTGGATAGCAAATTAAACTATAATGTGACAGTGACAAGGGGCACATCAGTTGTTCCAACTGTTACTGCAACTCCTACAGATGATGCAGCCAGTGCAGTTGTCACACCGGCAGCTGAGATTCCGGGAACAACCACAATTCTTGTAACAGCTGCAGATGGCACCACTACTAAAACGTATACGGTAGAATTTATAGAATCTGTGGAACTTCCGCTGGATTTTGAAACCGGAGCGTATACGTTCACTGATTTTGACGGTGGTGAAGTTACAATTATCGATAACCCCCAGTCAGGAGGAATCAACACCAGCTCCAAGGTGGCGCAGATGGTGAAAGGTGCCGGTCAGCCCTGGGGAGGCAGCTACATCACGCTGGATGAACCCATCGATTTTTCAGCGCATAAAACTTTCAAGATGAAGGTGTTTGCCCCCAATGCAGGCGATAAAGTGCTGCTGAAGGTGGAAAACCTGACAAACGGAGCCATTGCTTTTGAAAAAGAGGTGGCAACCACCGTCGGTAATGCATGGGAAGAACTCACGTTTGATTACAGTGACATTGACGGACAGGATTACCAGAAAATTGTGCTCATTTTTGATCTCGGTACAGAGGGAGACGGTTCCGCCGAATTCACCTATCTTTTCGATGACATTGAGCTGGTGACAGTTGCAGCGTCTGATGATGCAACTTTGAGTGACCTGCAAGTGGATGGAGCTACAGTAACAGGATTTGATCCGGCCACGCTGGATTATACCGTGGAGTTGCCTTATGGTACCACAGATGTTCCTGTTGTTACTGCAAACACAAATGATGCAAATGCTGCTGCTGTGGTAAATGCTGCCGCTTCCCTTCCAGGAACCACATCGGTTGTCGTAACTGCCGAGGATGGAACCACTACAAGTACTTACACGGTTGCGTTTACGCTTGCTGCAAATGATGATGCTTCATTGAGTGACCTGCAGGTGGATGGTACGACTGTTACCGCTTTCGATCCGGGTACCTTGACTTATTCGGTTGAATTGCCGCAGGGAACCACGGATGTGCCGGTGGTAACCGCTACAACCACTGATGCAAATGCTTCTGCTGTAGTAAATGCTGCCGCAGCTTTGCCCGGAACAACAAATGTTGTTGTTACCGCGGAGGATGGTACCACTACGCAGACCTATTCGGTTGAGTTTACACTCGCTACATCAGTTGTGAACAGCAGTTTTGAAAATGTAAAGATGTATGTTTCCAATGACATGTTGCGCATTGAAACTGACCAGGAATTTGTTAATGGAACCCTTGAAGTGTACGACATGACCGGAAGCAGATTGATGGTGAAACAGTTGACTGGTAATGTATCCAATTTCGCAATCAATGCGGAAGGAGCGATTATCGTTCGCCTGACTGATTTTTCTGCCAATCAGACTATCGCCAGAAAGCTGATCGTGCAATAGGAATTCACATATTTATAGTTTAAGAACATTCTGAATACAAGCTGCCTCGCAAGGGGCAGCTTGTTTCTTTTCGACGATGCTGTATTTTCTGCATTTGCAACCAACATTCTTTTTAACGGCTATCTTTGCATTTGAATCGATGATTATTTTAACAGTTAAACCTGCAATAACTGGATAGGATATGGAACGCAAGTTTGTAATCGTTATTTTTTTTCTGTTTCCTGTCCTTGCTTCCGGACAAGGGCACTGGGAGTCAGTGATACTTTCTGGCCAGGACTGGAGATACCTTCCTGCTGTAAGTGAACCGCCTTCGGACTGGATGATGCCCGGCTTTGATGACAGTGCCTGGATGGAAGGTCCGGGCGGGATCGGTTATGCTGACGGGGACGATGCAACGGTGATTGATCCTGTCAATTCCCTCTACCTGCGGCGCACCTTTGACCTGCCTGTGGATACGCTGATCCGGAGGCTCGTGCTGGACATCGATTACGATGATGCCTTTGTGGCTTACCTGAACGGTGCGGAATTCGCCCGGTCAGCGAATGTGATCGACGATGATCCTGCCTTCAACGGCGCACTTACCACTTACCGTGAAGCGCAAATGCAGTTCGGGGGTGCACCGGAACGCTATTATGCCGATACGTCCCTCTTACAGGTCGGCCTCAATGTGCTGGCTGTGCACATCCTGAACAACACCATCAATTCTTCGGATCTTACCTCAATCATCTTTTTGCATGGAGCGATCACGGCGGATGGATCTTTCTACTCCCCGACACCAGGTTGGTTTACTGCACCGGTAGATGAGTTCTCCACCCGGCTTCCGGTGGTCCGGATCAATACCAATGGACAAAATATCATTGATGATCCGAGGATTGTGGCGCATATGGGCATTGTATATAATGGTCCCGGACAGATGAATCAACCTAACGCTCCTTTCAATGAATATGATGGCCGGATCACCATAGAGACACGGGGACAGTCTTCCCAGATGTTTCCCAAGAAATCCTACCGGCTTGAAACCCAGGACCCGACCGGGGCCAACCTGAACATTCCGTTGCTCGGCATGCCTGCAGAAAACGACTGGATCCTGTATGCACCCTACAGTGACAAGTCGATGCTGCGGAATGCCGTCACATTTGAGCTGGGGAGGCAACTGGACCCCTATTGTTCCCGCATGGCTTTCGTCGAATTGTATCTGAATGATGATTACCGGGGAGTCTATATCCTGATGGAAAAGATCAAGCGGGATGACAGCCGCGTGAATATTGCACGCCTTGAACCCCATGAAAATGCGGGCGATGAACTCACAGGCGGCTATATTTTCAAGGTGGATAAGGTGGACAATGAGGATGTGGAGGGGATCGACTGGTTTCGGTCCAGTCCCGAACCCTCCTATCCGAATGCGAAAGATATCATTTACCAGTACTACGATCCAGGAAGCGATGAACTCACTGCTACCCAGCGGAATTATCTGAAAGAATACATTATTGAAGCAGAGTCCGTGCTGATCTCCAGCTATTTCGATGATCCTGAACTGGGGTACAACAGGTACCTGAATACGGGTTCATTTGTCGATTTCATGCTGATGAGTGAGATCTCCAAGGAGGTTGACAAATACCGCTACAGCAATTATTTCCATAAGAAAAAAGAGAGCAAAGGCGGGGAGATCTTTGCGGGTCCGCTCTGGGATTTCAACCTGGGATACGGGAACGTGGATTACTGGGAGGAGGGACTGATCACTTCGGGCTGGCTCTACGATGACCTGCAACCGTATGAGTGGAGCATGATGTTCTGGTGGGCAAGACTCAACGATGATCCATGGTTTCTGGATCTGGCCACAACACGCTGGAATGAGCTGCGCGAAAATGCCTTCAGCAATGCAAATATCCAGGCCGTGATCGATTCCCTGACGGGATACATTGATGCAGCGCAGCAGCGCAATTTCGATCGCTGGCCTATTCTCGGGAACTATGTATGGCCCAATTACGACTGGGAAAACAATTCCTACGAAGATGAAGTGATATATTTTAGTAACTGGTTGTTTACCAGGCTGGCATGGTTGGACAGCAACTTCACCGGCAACATGCTGGAACCGGGAGTAACGATCTCTGACCTGGGAAGGGCAGGGGAACGTATGCATTTCCGGCTTACTCTTACAGAGGACTATTTCAACAACAACAGTCTGCGAAAAAAGTATTTTAGCCTGAACACAACAAATCCGTTGCTTTTTGTCGATACGGTCTATTACGAAAATTCATCTACAGCAACACTTTCACTCTGGGTGAGTCCAAGTTCATCTTTTGACGAATCGGCATTCACCGTGGAGATTGATGACCGGATCCTGAATGGTTTTAAGCCATTGGTCACTGAAGTAATTGCCCTGGATGCAGGCGCACCTTTGTTCGAAGATCCCTTTGAGGTGGAGATCTATTCCGCAGGCAAACGTATTATTATAAAGACCAACGATATGGATATGTTACCAGAACAAATGAAGGTGTTTAGTACGACTGGCAGACTGGTTGAGGTCCATTCCCTTGAGCGATCATCCTATCTTGAGGTCCGCACCAACCTGCAACCGGGGATCTATGTAGTGACGCTGGAGACAAAAACAGCTCCGACCTATAAGAAGGTATTCATCCGGTAATGTAGCTAACAGTCTCTTTAGTAAGACATCCCCGGGAACCTGCTTCAGCAGCATATGGATTCTTTGGTTAAAGTTGTATTCCGATTGGATCTAAAATACTATATTTGAAGACCATCGGGAGTTGATCCAATGAAGCAAATCGTAACCAATTTTTTTTTACTGTACCTTTTGTTTTTCGGCTGCACTTTACCAGCGCAGGTGCAGGATTCACACTTTGATCTCGAGACGATCACCAGGGAAGACGGGCTCGGACATAACCAGGTTGAATGCATTTTCCAGGATTCAGACGGGTTTATATGGTTTGGCACACGCAACGGCCTGGGAAGGTATGATGGTTTTGAGATTCTTAATTTCAGGCATACCCTGGCACCTGGCTCTATCTCCGGAAATCGCATCCTTAGTATCAATGAAGACAGGGAAGGTTATTTATGGGTGGGAACTTTCCAGAGTGGGATCAACAGGCTCAACCGCGAAACTGCAATGTTCGAACAGTTTGACGCCCAACCTGAACTGGGTAGCAGGATCAACAATATCTCTGTAACGGAGGACAGCACGGTCTGGTTGTGTACTGACAACGGCCTGGCACAATACATCCCGGAGACCAACATTTTTTTGATCTACCAGGAGGACCCCGGCGATCCTTTTTCGCTGAACTCAAACCAGGTGTCTGATTTCATGCAGACCAACAGCGGGGATTATTATGTGGCGACCTGGGACCAGGCGATTCAGCGTTTTGATCCTCAGACAGGTCGTTTCACGGATATTCAATATGAACGTGACCCCGGGCTGATGGTCGAATACAGGAAACGTCTTGCAGAAGATCTCCAGGGCCGGATATGGATCAGCGCCAACCAGCATGGTCTGTGCAGTTATGATCCGCAAACCGGTGTCTCTGAGATATTCACCGAGGAGAACAGCGGACTGAATACCAATATCCTCAATGGGGACATGCTCGTTGACCAGGAAGGAATGATCTGGATTTCTACAGATGGCAACGGGATCAATATCATGGATCCTGAAACCTACCGTTTTTCTTACCTTTCTTCCTCTCCGGGCCCACTTGGAACATTGCCTGGAGACCAGGTGTATGCCATATACCAGGACATGCAGAATCATATCTGGGTAGGACTGTTTGATAAAGGAGTGGTGCATATTAATTCGCTCGCTAACAATTTTGAGAGGACATTGTTCCAGTCCACCGATCTGGACCTGCTGCTCCATAAGTCAGTGCTGACTTTGTTCCAGGATACAAGTGGTACAGTTTGGGCCGGGACAGACGGTGACGGATTATATCGTTTTCCGCGTTCAGGTGCTCCTGTTATTTATCGTCATGATCCACTCGACGGACAATCTGTATCTTCTGATGTAATCACCAGTATCGGTCAGGACGGGCAGGGGAATATATTGATTGGAACCTATGCAGCAGGATTCAATATTCTGGATCCTGTCACCGGGAAATTTCAGATTATCGAACAGGGAGAGGGAACCGGATCTGTACATTCATCCAGCATTTGGGAAATTTACCGGGATAGCAGGAATAATATATGGCTCGGGTTGCTGGGGAATGGTCTCGATCTGTATGATCCGGTGAAAAAAACATTCCTGAACATGGGAATGGCATCCACGGACCGGAACCGCGTCAATCATCCGAATATTATGGTGATATTCGAAGATGCTGATGGCGACCTCTGGTTCGGAACCGAAGGTAACGGAGTGAATATACTGGACAGGCAGACTGGTACCATGACTGAACCCATGTTGCAAGGAGATAGCAGTATCCTCCAGTCATGCATGGTCAGATCACTATTCCAGGACAGGAAAGGGCTGATGTGGATCGGCACGGAGGGACAGGGCGTATTCATTTTAAATAAAAAGAGTGGAGAGGTCAGGCAAATGTCTGTCGATGATGGATTGCCGGATAATATCATCCAGGGTATAGCGGAGGACAACCGGGGGATCATATGGATCACTACCGGAAATGGTTTGGCCATGTACAACCCCGTGACAGGTGTGGTGCTGAACTATTTTGAATCTGATGGACTTGCTGCAAATGAATTTAATTCCGATGCGATCATTGAATTAAATGATGGCAGGATGCTGGCAGGATCTATCAACGGGATCGACGTGATCGAACCCGCAGAGATGGTATTTAATCAGAATATACCGCGGGTTGTGCTGACAGAACTGGAGATCATGAACGACCGGGTAGAGGTCGGCGAAATGGTGAATGGCAGGGTGATCCTTGACCACCTGCTCACTTATACGGATCAAATTATTCTTTCACACGACGATAAACTGTTCAGCATTGAGTTTGCCGCCCTGAATTTTGTTCACCCCGATAAATGCGAATTTATGTACATGCTGGAAGGTTTCGAGGAGGATTGGGTTGAAACCTCTTCAGACAGGAGGATTGCCACTTATTCCAACCTGAACCCGGGAGACTATGTATTCAAAGTTAAGGCCTCCAACAATGATGGCAAGTGGGGTTTCAATACCCGGGAGTTGAAAATCAGCGTGTTGCCCCCGTTCTGGAGCACCTGGTGGTTTATCACAATAATTGTAATGGTGGTGGCGCTGGCCATTTTCTACGTGTATATGACGCGATTGCAATCATACAAGAATTCATTTCTCCAGGAACGCGCCCAACAGGAAAAACGCATCATGCAGCTCGAAAAGGAAAATCTTGAGAGCGAACTTAAAAAACTAACCTTCTTCCGGTTGAACCGGAACCGGAACCTCCTTGAACTGAAGAACAGGTTGGCGGGACTCTCTTTGAAGGCACGGGAAAGTGTGAAAACAGGACTGGAGGGGATCATACGAGAGATTGATTCCGAGATCTCTTCAGACAAATACTGGAAGCACATTGAGCCCCAGCTTGATCTTACCTATAATAATTTTATAAGTAAACTCAGGGAGAAACATCCAGACATGACCCTTTCCGAGATCAAGATTGCTGCATATGTTCGGATGAACCTCTCCACCAAGGAAATCGCTGAATACATGCATAAAACCGTCAGGGCAATTGAAAATGACCGTCACCGGCTGAGGAAAAAGCTTGGATTGGAGGGTTCCGATTCCCTGCGGGAGTACCTTTCTTCTATTTAGACTGAATCTAAACAATACAAATTCCAGGAAAAAATATGCACTTAATATTCTTTTGATCAGCACAATAACTCTGTTCTTACCATTCGACGCCATGCCTTTTGAGAGGTTTTGAGAGGTGCCTCATACTTTTTGCCAGATTTTTGAGAGCCGTGTTTTCTTGCTGGCGCATAAAGCGGAAGATATTTTTGCTTCCATCAACTATTGCGACTAAAATTATGAGCAGAAGAGCAGCAGGCTTATCATTGTTCGTTGTGGCCATACTGGTACTGGCGATCCAATGCAAAACCACGGAAAGTAAAAAGACAACGGAGACGTCCGCTCTAGATCTGAATTACAAGGTCACGAGTGCACGTCAATTCCTAACTTCGAAACATACGGACCATCGCCTGACGGAGATCGGCAATGTGCGCCTGGAGGAATATGACCAGCCCGATGAGCACTATCCTACCATCATCATTGATCCCAACAAGCAGTTCCAGGAAATAGAAGGATTCGGAGGGGCGATCACGGATGCAAGTGCCGAAACATTTTACAAATTGCCGGAAGGGCAGCAGGAGGCGATCCTTACCGCCTATTTCGATCCCGTCGATGGCATCGGATACACCCTGTGCAGGACACATATCAACAGCTGCGATTTCTCCAGTGCCAGCTATGCCTATTCAGAGGTGCCGGGCGACAGGGAACTGGCACATTTTTCCATTGAACCCGACATGAAATTCAGGATACCCCTGATCAAACAGGCAATGGCTGTTGCTCCTTCAGGTCTGAAGCTCCTCGCTTCCCCATGGAGTCCGCCGGCATGGATGAAAACCAACAACAACATGCTGCAGGGCGGTAAGCTGAAGCCTGAATATTACGCATCCTGGGCAAATTACTACGTGAAATTTTTCCGGGAATATGAGAAGCAGGGGATTGACTTCTGGGGACTTACTGTTCAGAATGAGCCCATGGCCACCCAGACCTGGGAATCGTGCCTGTATACTGCCGAAGAGGAACGGGATTTTGTAAAAAACCACCTGGGACCGGCACTTGAGGCCAGTCCGTATGCAGATCACAAGCTGATCGTTTACGACCATAACCGTGGCGTGATGTACCAGCGCGCAAGCACGGTATATGACGATCCGGATGCATCGAAGTATGTCTGGGGAACCGGTTTCCACTGGTACAGCGGCGATCATTTCGAGAACCTCAGGCATGTGAATGATGCATATCCCGACAAGAAACTTCTGTTCACGGAAGGGTGTGTCTTCCCGTTCGATTATGAAAAACTGGATGAATGGCAGTGGGGAGAACGCTACGGAGAATCACTGATTCATGACCTGAACAATACGGCCGTGGGATGGATCGACTGGAACATCCTGCTGGATGAAACCGGTGGACCGAACCACGTGGCCAATTTCTGCTACGCGCCGGTGATCGGGAACACCCAGACCGGGGAGGTGCATTATATGAATTCCTATTATTACATGGGACACTTCTCCAAGTTCATCCGTCCGGGTGCAAAAAGGATCATCTGTTCTTCCAATAACGATGACATTCTGGCTACGGCATTCATCAATCCCGACAGCTCCATTGCCGTGGTTACGATGAACATGACCGATCGCGATATGGTATTCAGTATATGGCACGACCATACAGGGATCCCGCTCTCCCTGCCGGCGCACTCCATTTCGACAACCGTACTGAACCAGGATTGATACATTGAAGCAAACCTTTGAAACCGACACTCCTATTGAACCAGGAATGATATGCTGAAGATAAAACTGATACTTGCACTTTTACTAACCACTGCGACCGTCAACTTCCTCACGGCGCAGGGATACCTGCATGCCGACGGAAAACTGATCGTGGATGGGAACGGGGAACCCTTTATCATCAGGAGCATCGGTACCGGCAACTGGATGATCCAGGAAGGATATATGATGCAGACTGCCGGCCTGGCAGGCACCCATCACGAGTTCAGGAAAAAATTAGAACAAACCATAGGGGAAGCGCGTACAGAAACATTTTACAATGCCTGGCTCGAGAATCATTTTACAAAACAGGATGTGGATTCCATGGCTGCCTGGGGATTCAATGCAGTGCGGCCTGCGCTCCATTACAAATGGTTCACTTTGCCCATTGAGGAGGAACCGGTAAAAGGAGAGCAGACCTGGCTGGAGACCGGGTTCAACCTTACCGATTCGCTCGTGAAATGGTGCAGCGAAAACGAAATGTACGTCATATTCGACATGCATGGTGCACCGGGCGGACAGGGTGCCAATGCAGATATCTCCGATTACGATCCTGCCAAACCCTCGCTCTGGGAGAGCGAGGCCAACAAGACCAAGCTGGTCGCCCTCTGGCGCAAGATCGCGGAACGCTACCACGATGAACCCTGGGTCGGCGGCTATGACCTGATCAACGAGACGAACTGGGCCTTCCCGGAAGGAAACAACAGCCAGATGAAGGAAATCTACGAGCGGATCACTGACACCATCAGGCAGGTGGACCAGAACCATATTATCTATATCGAAGGAAACTGGTTTGCAAACGATTTTTCAGGACTCCTGCCTCCGTGGGACGACAACCTGGTATATAGTTTTCACAAATACTGGACATTCAACGGGCCGGGATCGCTCGATTACGCTACCTGGATCAGGGACCAGTACAACGTGCCACTCTGGCTGGGTGAAAGCGGTGAGAACAGCAATACCTGGTTTACCAACCTGATCTCCCTGTGCGAACAGGAGCAGATCGGCTGGTCATGGTGGCCGGTGAAAAAGCCCGGGCTGAATAATATTCTACGCGTAAAAGTCAACCCGGGCTACACCAGGCTCATCGATTCATGGCGCGGTAATGCAACGAAGCCTTCAGCAGATGAAGCGTTTGCTGCAGTGATGAAGTTTGCAGAAAACCACCGGTTCAAAAATTGCGTGATCCAGTGGGATGTGATCGATGCCATGATCCGCCAGCCGCATACCACTGAAATAGAGGCCTACAGGGAGTTTTCAGTGACCGACCACATCTTAGCCACCGACTATGCATTGGGAAGGAACGGATATGCCTATTTCGATCATGACACTGCCAATTACCACGGAAGCACGGATGAATATACACAATGGAATATTGGCGGACACTACAGAAACGATGGGGTGGATATCCAGGAGTGCAGCGACACAGATTTCACAAATGGATTCAATGTTGGCTGGATTGAGGATGGCGAATGGCTGGTGTATCTCATTCAAAACGAGCAAGAACAGTTGGTGGATGTAGAATTCAGGGCTTCCTCAGGTGCTTCAGGCGGACATGCATTACTGGAAGCCAACGGCCATCTAATCAGCGGTAATATCTACCTTCCCGCAACGGGAGGATGGGACAACTGGCGCACGACAACAGCGGAGGACATCTTGCTTCCTGCGGGTGAAATCCGCCTGAAAGTGAAATTTCCAAAGGGAGGTGTAAACTTCAGTTACCTGAGATTTAAAAACTTCAGGAATTCCTCGGAAGCGGCGCTTAAAATGGTGTATGCCTCGACTTCGAGAATCTATAATAAGGTAAGCTTGCACCTGAACAGGGGGGCAACGGGCGTGGAGGCAACGGCGGGTGATTTCGGGTTATACATTAATAATTCGCCGGTACCTGTTACAGCTATTTCGTTCGATCCCGGCAACAGGGTGATCACACTCAGTACCAGTGCCCTTATTTTACCCGGTGACCAGGTAAGCGTTTCCTATTCCGGGCAAGGGATCAGTTACGATACCACCCCACTGCCTCCATTCAGCAAAGTGGAAGCGGTTAACCGAATCAGCCCATTCTTTGAGATTCCCGGGAGGTTAGAGGCGGAAGACTTCTATAGCAATGCAGGTATGGAACTTGAAGATTGCCTGGATGAGGGTGGTGGACAGAATACAGGGTATGCCAATCCGGGCGACTACCTGGAATACGTGATACACGTTCCTCAATCCGGGCTGTACCAGCTGAATAACAGGGTCGCCCTGCAAAACGGTAACGCCCTGGTGAATATTGCACATGACCATGGGGGTAGTTTTGAAGAAGGAAAAACAGTTACCCTGATGCAGACCGGGGGGTGGCAGAGTTGGCAGACCCAGCCCACATCCGTGCATCTTCCGGTAGGCAAATATCGATTCAGGATCAGTTCCGTCTCGGGGGAATTCAATCTGAACTGGATGGAATTCAGTCTTATAAGCAATGTAAGACGGGTGCCTGAACAGTACATT
>CAZPTO010000073.1:0-11628 GCA_964589155.1 uncultured Bacteroidaceae bacterium
GCTGAAGCTTTGGCTGACAGGGTGGGCATTATGGATAAAGGAGAAATCATCATTGAAGGAACACCTCGTGAACTTGTGGACCAGATGGGAGCAGATAATATTCAGATCAAAGGAAGCGGGAATAAGGGCTCCTTTGAAGAGCGCTGTAAATTATTAAAGTATGTGCAGAGTGTAAACTCAACCAATGGGTTGATTCAAATAGGCGTTGATTCAGGAAACAGACGCCTGGTTGAACTTATTGAACTGGCAAACAAAAGTAATTACAGCATTGAAGATGTGTCTGTTTCAAAACCAAGTCTTGATGATGTATTCCTGAAATATACAGGTCGTCAGCTAAGAGATAAATAATAAAACGAAAGAGTATATGAAACGAACATGAATTTTAGCATTCTAAACTACACAAAAGAGAATGACTAAAATTCATCGAGAGTTCCATATGACAATTGAAAATAAATTTTAGACAAATGAAAGCAACCATTTTATTGTGGCAGAAGCAAATGAAAAAAGCCATCGTCCACCCGGAAGAAATTGTGGGCATGCTTATCCAGCCAATTTTGTGGGTCATCCTGTTTGGAGTTGGAATGCGCAGCATGATGAGTACATCTCCGGGAAACAGTAACGAGGATTACATGACTTTTGTAATACCCGGTATTATTGCATTGACAGCGGTTGGTGCCGCTATTACCGGTGGATCTACATGGCTAAACGAACGCTTGAACGGGATTGTAAAAGAATATCTTGCAGCCCCTATCCCCAGAATAAGCATCTTGATGGGTAATGCAACAAGTTCAGTAAGCAAGGTGCTTATACAGGTCCTTGTGATTCTGATTGTAGGATTGTTCATGGGTGCCAGATTAAGTGATAACCCGATTGGGTGGTTGGGAGGATTTCTCCTGATTGCAGGTTTTGGTATAGGGTTTTCTGGTTTTGCCCTCTCGGTGGCGTCTTCCACTGATAGTTCAGATGGATATCACATGATGATCTTTCTACTACAACTTCCCTTGCTTTTTCTTAGCAATTCTCTTTATCCACTGGAATCATTGCCCACATGGATGCGAATTGGAGCCTACCTGAACCCAACTACCTATGTGGTGACCGGTTTTAGGCAGATTACACTGGATTCGGTTCCTTCAATGGGACCTATGGCGAATATTCCCTTGTGGCTCTGTTTTGCTGTGACTTTTGGATTTGCAGTTTTGGGAATGTATCTGGCATTAAAAGCATTTAAAAAATCAATCAAATAATATGGACAGAAAAAAAACAATTAAGACTTGCCTGATAACAGGCAGCAATTCCGGTATTGGAAAGGCAACAGCAATAGAAATGGCTCAGCGCGGGTACAACATTCTTATGCTATGCAGGGACAGTGAAAAGTCAAGAAATGCACAAGCCGAAATCGAGGCGGGCTCAAATGAGATTAAAGTGGACCTGGTTTATGTTGATTTCGCTTCCCTTAAATCTATTGAGAATGCTGCTTCAGAGATAACCCAAAAATATGATTCGATAGATGTGCTGATCAATAATGCAGGTGTTGTGAAAAGAAAACTCACAATCTCTGAGGATGGCCTTGAAATGAATCTTGCTGTAAATTTCCTTGCACCTTTTTACCTTACCAGTCTCCTACTCCCTCTTTTGAAGAAAAGCGATTCGGCACGCATAATCAATGTGACTTCTGAGCTTTACAAGAGTGGGAAAATAGACATGAAAAACGACTATTCAAAAACCAAATATCAGGGAAACAAGGTATATGCCAATGCCAAGCTTTGGGTAGTATTGTTTACCTATCAGCTGGCAGAGATGCTGGAGGAAGAGAAGATTACAGTGAATGCAGTACACCCGGGGGTGATTCAAACAGATGCGTTCAGAGATTATCCCGCATGGTATAATAAGATGCTGGGTTTGTTTCTGAGTAAGCCGGAAGCAGGTGCCAGGCCATTGGTTTACCTTGCTTCTTCCGATGAGGTTAAGGATTTGTCAGGAAAGTATTTTTCAAAATGCAAACTCAGGGAAACTACAAAGATTACTCAAGACAAGGAGCAGTGGAAGGCTGTATGGAATCGAGCTTGTGAATTAACAGGTCTGCCAAATCAGTTATAAACTAAGAAAACAGACAAACCGAGTGATTCGAAAATTTACCATATCTATTACATTCTTCCTGTTGTTGGTATCGGGAACGGCATTGTTTTGTCAGGAAAAGTCTGTCGACATGATCGATCTGGACTTTCTGATCAAAGCTGCTTTAGAGAATAATCCAGGCTTATTGGATAAGCAAACCAGCGTCGAGATATCTGAACAATGGATTCAGCTTAGCAGATCCGCAATACTTCCCCAGATTGATGTAAATGCCAACACTTACCTGTCAAATGAATATAGAAATAGTGAGTATTATCTATCTGCCAGTACAGGAATTTCAGTAAGCCAAATGATTTGGCAAAATGGGCTGTATCGTGCACTAATCATGCAATCGGAGTATGCATTCATGGCTGACAAATGGGAGCTGGAGGCTGAACGACAGGAGCTTACCTTAAAGGTCAAGCTACTATATTATGATCTTCTCAAATATAGAAGCCTGTATGATATTTCCCTTCAAAATGTTGCTCAGGCAAAATTATTCCTGGAAGCTGCAATAGAAAAGAAAGAGCTGGGAATCGGCAAAGAAAGTGATATTCTCAAAGCAAGATCAGACCTTGGGGATGCTGAGTATTTGGTAAAGAGTATGCATTATTCGGTAATAAATGCCGAAAACGGATTATCCCGACTTACAGGGGAATCTATTTCAGGAAAAAACATCCGGACTGGACCGGATTTTGTTCTTTCAGGTAATGTTTTTCTTGCAAACGATTCCCTTTACTCAATGGCCCTTAATAGCTATCCTGAACTGAATGCTATGATGAATCTCCAGTTGTCACAGGATTATTCAGTAAAGGCTGAAGAAGCAACCCGGTTTCCAGTATTTAGTGCAAATGCGGGCTACAATATTCTATCCAATACTCAGATAGAAACTCCAGGCATTTGGAGTACAGGGCTGACAGTAAGATGGAATGTCTTTGATGGCTACAGGCGAAAAACAAAAATAAGAACTGAGAAACTCCAGGCGCAATCCCTGCAATATCAACAAGAGGACCTGTTACTGGAATTAAGAAGAGAAATCGATAATAGAATCAATGCACTAATAGTAGCAAACAATCAGATTCAAATCTCAGAATCTTTGAAGAAAAGTACGTCTGAAAACCTCAAAGTTGTTAAGGAAGAATACAGACTCGGGATTAGTTCCATGCTGGAATTAAGCAATGCTCAGGTCGACGATTTTGAAGCAAGCATAAAACTGGTTGAAGCGGTTGCAGGCTACAGGATGGCCTATGCCTTAATTGAGAGAGTTGTTGGAGCAGAATTATAATATGTTAGTATGAAAAAGTATTCATTAGTTATATTGATATTCATGTCCTGCATGTTCTTTTCCTGTAGCGACAAAGCAGATATTGAAAGCATTCAAACTACCCCGGTAAAGAAAAGAACATTAAGTACTTCTGTGATATCGACAGGGATTGTCAGACCGCAAACAGGTGCTGAAGTAAAGGTGGGCTCTAGAATTTCTGGAATAGTCAGCGAACTATCTGTAAATGTAGGGGATCGTGTAACAAAGGGTGAACTGCTGGCCAGATTAGACGAAACAGAGCTAAGAGCAGAATTTAATCAAGCTGTTGCAAGCAGAGACAGGGCCGGGACTGTACTAAAGTATGCGAAAATTGAAATGTTACGATTGGAAAAACTTCTTGAAAAAGATTTCACATCTCAACAGAGTTATGATAATTCTGTAAAGGAATTTGAAATGGCTCAGAACCTCTTAAATCAAGCAGAGGCCAACCTTGACTATGCCACGGTACAATTAAGCTATACCTCCATTTATGCTCCAACATCAGGTGTTGTAGCCTCTATTTCAACCCAGGAAGGTGAGACAATCGCCGCCATGTTCGCAGCTCCTACATTCTTAACAATAATAGACCTGAACAGACTTGAAGTAAGGGTATATGTTGATGAAACGGATATTGGTAAGATTGCAATCGGTCAGAAAGCAATCTTTAATGTTGACACATACAATGATGTAAGCTTTGAAGGTATTGTTAAGACCATTTATCCCAAAGCAGAGATTCTTGACAATGTAGTGAACTACATCGCCATCGTTGAAATTACCAATACGCATGGGAAACTACTTCGCCCTGAGATGACCACAACCGTAGAAATAATCACAGATTCAGAAGATGATGCACTTACTGTTCCAAATACTTCCATTATTAGAAGTGAGGGTAAGTATGCTGTTTATACCGTTACCAACGAGGGGTTGAAAAAAAAGAGCGTAGATATTGGCGAGCGAGGAAAAATCTACACTCAAATAATAAGCGGGATTGAAGAAGGTGAGCAGGTAGTTGTGAATGGAATGGGGATATCCAACAATTAATTCAAAATATGATGATGCAATTAAAAAATATTTCGAAAATATATCAGAAAAATGGTGAGCAAGAAGTGCGGGCGCTGGATAAGGTTGACTTACTGATTGAAAAGGGCGATTTTGTGGCGATTGTAGGGGCATCGGGATCCGGGAAATCAACGATGATGAATATACTGGGTATGCTGGACCGGCCAACATCCGGAGATTACTATCTGGAAGGAAGAAAGGTAAATACCTATGATGACAATGAACTGGCGAAAATCAGAAACAAAACGATAGGCTTTATCTTTCAGAAATTTCACCTGCTGCCCAAAACAAGTGCTGTTGAAAATGTCGAACTGCCTTTGATCTATTCTGATCGAAAGAACATTCGAGGACTGGGATTAAATGCATTGGAGAAGGTGGGATTGAAAGACAGGTCGAGTCATACTCCCAACGAGCTTTCTGGCGGCCAGCAACAAAGAGTTGCCATTGCAAGGGCATTGGTAAACGAACCAGAAATCCTCATGGCAGATGAACCTACCGGGAATCTTGACTCAGCCGCAACTTCAGAAATTATGTCGATTTTCCAGGAATTGAACAAAGAAGGGAAAACCATAATTATGGTAACGCACGAACAGGATATTGCTAAAAAAGCCAATCGTGTAATAGAAATTCGTGACGGAAAGATCAGTAGAGATTACGGAAACACCGGAAAATGATATGAGAAAGAGAAGAATCTTATATAGTTGTGTAAAAATCCTGAATAGAAACAAGCTGAACACACTATTCATGATCCTTGGGGTTGTGCTTGGAATAGCTGCGCTCACCCTGACCTTTTCAATCGGAAAGGGAACAGAAAAGCAATTAATGGATAATGTGAAAAAGCAGTTTAACTCTAACAATATATACATTGGTGCCGGAAGGGGGCAAATGGGAGGAGGGCCTGTATCTCAAGGCCCTGCTAATACCCTGAAGATTGATGATCTTGAAGCGATCATGAATCAGATACCCGGTATTGCAATGTATGATCCTGTTCAGTGGCTACCCGATAAAGAAGTCATCGCAGGAAATAATTATGTGACAACGATGATTAAAGGCCATTCTGCGGAGAGTGAAATAATATGGAACAGATCCGTGCAAAAGGGATTATTTTTCTCTAAAGCTGAAGAGAAAGCCGCCGCCAGGGTTGCACTGGTTGGTTCAAAACTGGCAACAGGCCTGTTTGGAGAAGACGACCCTATCGGCCAGCAATTCAGGATTGGCAACATCCTGTTTACGGTAAAAGGTGTGCTTGAAGATCAAGGAATTGATGCGCATGGATTCGATATGGATATGGATATAATTGTTCCTATAACAACAATGATGAAAAGAGTCATGAATGTTGATTATATCATGTCTGCCAGTCTGCTTATAGAAGATGTTGACAATCTGGATGAGATCGTATTATCCATTACTGATGTTTTAAGAGAACGCCACTATTTAGGCGAAAATGAAACGAATGATTTCTCTATTATGACGCCGGTTGAAGTTAAAGGAATCGTTGAAGATATGAATAAGGTATTCACTCTTGTTTTGCCGCTGATTACGGGAATTGCTTTACTGGCAGGAGGAGTGGTAATCGTTGTAATAATGCTTATCTCGGTGAATCGAAGGATCAGCGAAATTGGACTGCGAAAAGCAGTTGGAGCCAACCAAAAAGATATTAGCTCACAATTTCTAATGGAGGCCTCAATGGTTTCACTGGCCGGGGGTCTGCTGGGCATTGGAATAGGAACCCTGGCCACAAGAATTCTGGCAAATCAGATGGAATATACCTTTGTTGTTCCATGGCAGACCATCGTTTTTGGAATCTTTCTGCCAGTATTCATTGGACTGTTGGCTGGTATTATTCCTGCAAACAGAGCTGCCCGTCAGGATCCTGTTAAGGCATTGAAGAATTGAAAGTCGTAATGAAGATTATTAAGAACATAAGACTATCATGGCGAGCTATATTCCTCAATAAATCCCGAACAATATTTGCGATCATTGGCATCTCAATTGGGATCACATCTGTCATTGTGATGGCGGCTATTGGTCTTGGTGCAAGAAGGGAAATTGACGATCAATTTACCAAAATGGGAGTGAATCTTCTCATCATTAATTCCGGGAAGCCAGACAACAGCATTCTAAGAACACCGGAAACCAACCGTGTAAAGACCTTAAAGCTTAAAGATGCCCAGGCTATTGAAGAACAATGCAGCGGACTAGAACAAGTAATGCCAAGTATTGATGGTAGTTTAAAGGTAAAATACAAGGGAGTTACAACCACTACTTTAGTTTTCGGAGTTACAGCTAATTTTCCGGAGGTAAATAATTTCCCGGTAAGTTACGGTCGCTTTTTCTCAGAAACGGAAAACAAGTTATCAAAACGGGTTGTTGTACTGGGGGAGGAAGTTCGAAAGAATCTGTTTAGTTTTAATGATCCTGTTGGTGAGAGGATTAGAATAGACAATATACCCTTTGAGGTTGTAGGAGTATTATCATCCAAGGGACTGAGTCCTGATGGTGCAAATCTGGATAACAAAGTAGTTATTCCTATAAAAACTGCTCAAAGAAGAGTATTCAATATTTCGCATTTGGATCAGGTCTATGTTAAGGTTAGGAATGCAGAAGATATGTATGGAACCGAAAAAGAAATTGAACTATTGCTGCGAGACCGTCATCGTCTGGATATCCTGAATAAGGCAAATGATTTTACCATTAGCAATCAGCTTCGGGCTATTGAAACTCAAAAGGAAACGACCAAAATGTTTAACTGGCTGATTACCGGGGTTGCAGGCATTTCAGTTATTGTTGGAGGTGTTGGGGTATTAGCAGTGATGCTTTTGTCAGTAAAAGACAGAACCGGGGAGATTGGATTAAGGTTATCGGTGGGAGCAAGAAAGAAGGATATTGTATGGCAGTTTCTTTCAGAATCCATTATACTTGGCCTAAGTGGAGGTATGATTGGGATTGCCCTTGGGGTAATAATTTCGGAGATTGTTGACATCATCACTGATTGGCAAACCAACATATCTTTGATATCCGTTCTTGTTTCTGGAATATTTTCCATGTTAATTGGTCTTATTTTTGGTGTTATTCCTGCAACAAGGGCATCAAACCTGGATCCAATAAATGCACTACAAAAAGAATAAAATGAAGTCTCAGGATATAGATCAAAAGAAAAAACGAATCCTTGTTATTGAAGACAATGAAAAGACCATCTTGCTGCTGCGGGATTATCTGACACAATTCGATTATGAAGTGATTGCTTACACAAACCCGTTGGAGGGTATTCGAAATATTGAAACGAAATTACCTGATCTGATTATACTTGATATAATGTTGCCAGAAATGGATGGTTTTGAGGTTTGCCGGAGCATCAGAAAGAATTCTTCAGTTCCGATAATTATGCTTACAGCCAGGGGCGACGTTACAGACAGAATTGTTGGCCTGGAGCTTGGGGCAGATGATTATTTGCCAAAACCCTTTGAACCCCGGGAATTATTGGCCCGCATACAGTCTGTATTACGAAGAGGTTTATCAAAAACAGTCGGTATCAAGGGCCATCGATTAGGAAGGTTAGTGATTTTTGAAGAAAAGCAAGAGGTAAAACTGGATGACGAAACATTAAATCTCACCACGTATGAGTATGAATTATTAATGCTATTTGTACGAAAACCTGGTATGCTGTTAACCAGGGAATACATAATCAACAGTCTTAAAGGTATAGACTGGTCAGTGTTTGACAGGTCTGTTGATACACTAATAAGCAGGCTAAGACAAAAACTGAACGACGACCCTAAAAACCCTGAATTCATAAAAACTGTATGGGGATCTGGGTACAAATTTATCGGAGATGAAGCATAAAACAGGAAATTTACGTAACTCAATTGTACTGAAGCTCTCCGCTTTGGTATTCGCCATTGCTTTGGCAGTAGTTGTTCTGCTGTTTTCTTTTTCTTCATTGTTTCTTAGCGAATCGACATCAGATCAGGCCCATCGAGGTTTATTTATTTGGCTTATCGTTCTGGTTGTAGTTGTATTTATTGTTGCCATATTCATACTCCATCATTATCTCAAACCAATTAAGCAACTGAGTGAAGGGGTTGAAGAAATCAGAAAAGGAAACCTTGATAACAAAATACCGGTTCAGAGCAAAGATGAACTGGGTCAATTGGCTGATGCATATAACAACATGACCGGTGACCTGAAAAAAATGATTCAAGCCAGGGATCAGCTACTTTTGGATGTTAGCCATGAATTAAGAACCCCATTGACAAATTCCAAGCTTGCCCTTGAAATGCTTCCTGAATCGAAGCAAAAAACTTCTATTATGGAGGATATTGGAGAAATGGAAACGATGATTAATGAACTACTCGAAACGGCACGGCTGAATAGTGATAGTTTCACTTTATCTGTTATTGATATAGAAGTTGAACCTTTTTTAAGAAAAGTACTGGAGAATTACTCCCTTCAGAATAACAAAGTTGTACTAAGCAGTGTAACCAAAGGAATTTATATTTCTGGTGATGAGGCGCGATTAACTACTGTAATAAAAAACCTCATTGACAATGCTTTAAAATACTCTGCTGCTGATGCAGATTCTGTAAGAATCAGCGCGTTTAAAGAAGCGTCATCAGTAATTATTCAGGTTGAAGACTCTGGGCCAGGAATTCCAGAAGAAAAACTACCCTTCATTTTCGAGCCATTCTATAAAGTCGACAATACCCGGGCTAAGCAACCTGGTGGTTATGGTTTAGGCTTGCATCTATGCAAGAGAATTATGCATGTACATAATGCCGAACTAAGAATCAGCAATAGAATCGGAACAAAAGGAATAACTGCAAAGATGGTTTTCCCTTTGAGCAGAAAGCCAATGTAGTTTCACTGTTTCATAAAGGTATATGTGAAAGCTTCCCCCAAAATCGGGACAGGCAAAACTGGAATTTTCATTGTTTAGTTTTCGCCGGGATTTGAGGGAGATGGGTAGGTGGAGATTAACACCTGTCATGTTTCTATTCTGCAAGAATTCTATACAACTCAAGATTCAGATAATAATGATGCCCCCTCATTTCTTTCTTTTCAAGGACTTGAAGATCACACAATTTGTTCAAATAATCTCTTGCCGTGTTTTCTGCATATATTTTTTGATCTGTGAGGTGTTTTACTTTTGTTAATGGTTGAGTGAAAATTGCTCCGACCAGTTCTTCAGGGTTCCTAAGTTTTGGCTGTTCTTCCTTTATATATTCAATAATAGAGTCTTTCGAAGTAACAATATCATTTATCTTGTTGAAGGTCTGGTTTGATGTGTTTTCAATAGCTCTCAACATAAATAATAACCAATTTTTCCAGTCTCCTCTTTGCGAGACACCATTCAATCCGGCATAATAATCGTTTTTATAATCAAGTATATACCTGCTGAGAAATAAAATCGGAACATCCAGCAAACCTTTATTTGTCAAATAATTAATATTGAATATTCTTCCCGTTCTACCATTTCCATCTCTGAATGGGTGTATTGCCTCAAATTGAAAATGGGCAATAGCCATCTTAATCAAAAGATCTATGGGGTACTTCTCATCATCATTTACAAAATCCACCAGATTTTTTATTCGATCTTGAATTATCTCCTGGTTTCCCGGTGGGGTATAAATTACCTGTCCTGCATTAGGCCCTGTTCCTCCTTGCTTAATTGTTAATTGAATAAAGCTGGGTCGAATTGAATCTTTTGTTTGCTTTATTTCCTGAAATACTCTTATGAAATATTGTTGATCAAACCTTTTTACGGTTTTTAAATAGTTAAAACCAGACCAGAGCGCTTCTCTGTATCTCAATACCTCCTTAGATGCCCCGTTAGATTCATTATTGTTATCGCTAAATTCTCTATATAGCTCATCATCCGTAGTAAATATATTTTCTATTTCACTTGAAACCTTTGCTTCCTGCAAGCTTATCGTATTAATCAACAGCCCTTGATTTGGTATGACCGCACTCCGTCCATGCAGCTTTCCTAATGCAGCCTTTGCATCTCCAAGTTTTCGTAATATCTCTATTGTATCATGTAGCTCCTCTTTTACTGGTAAGGGAGGAATTGAATTCCATGGCTTATTTCTGTCTGGATTTATAGAATAGAGTAGTTCTGACATGACTCAGTAATTAAATTCATTAATATTCTTAGATCAAATTTACAACTTTTCTCACAGCAAACATTAAAATATACAAATATTAATGTTTAATAGAATTTTGGCCTTAAAATAAGATTTATTGTACTGCCAGACATTAAAAACAGCCACTAATTAATGCCTATTTGAGTTTTGACCTTAAAATTACATGATATGTTGCTAAAAAGCGTCAGTTTAGCGCCAGGATTTTGGGGAAAAGTTGGTGGGAATGACTAATTTTCCTGCATCTGTTCAAACGAAGATAAAGATCTTTTAATTAGCTTTATTTCATTGATTATGTGTATATTTACAAAATATACTTAAAATTACACAACAAAATATACCTAATTTAAAACAGCAACATAAACTTAAAATAACACAACAGCATATACTTAATTTGAAACAACGCTGTGCAGTAAAAAAGAAACAGAACCGATTATTTTGCATCAAATAGAGACTATCATGGCCACGCCTGCGGAAAAACTTGCTGAATCTTTAAAAGAGCTTGAGAAACTTCAAAATGAAAGAGGTATAGCTATTATCAAAGCAGATGCTCTATCACGAACTCATAAAGAACGATTAATTGAGAATGGATTCATAAGGGAAGTAATCAAGGGTTGGTATATTTCCAGTCCTTCTGATGAAAAACAAGGTGAAACAACATCCTGGTATGTTTCTTTTTGGAATTTCATCGCTTCTTATATTACTTCCCGTTTTGGCAAGAACTGGTGTTTATCTCCTGAACAATCGCTTTTATTGCATAGCGGCAATTTCTTGGTGCCTGCCCAGCTTCTTATTCGTTCTCCTAAAGCCTCTAATAACAGGGTGAATCTATTACATGGCTCTTCAGTTTTTGATTCAAAAGTTGAAATCCCGCATCAAAATGAACGCGAGGAAATTGAAGGTATGCAGGTTTATTCCTTAGAAGCAGGACTTGTTGCCGTAAGCCCTGACTTTTATATGCGTCATCCAACGGATGCACGAACATGCTTAGCCATGGTAAAAGATTCATCGGGA
>CAZPTO010000074.1:0-11460 GCA_964589155.1 uncultured Bacteroidaceae bacterium
GCTCATCCAAATCCCTTTGTCAGCACTGGCCGATGTGGAATACAGAAGCACTTACGGTGCCGTAAAGAGAAAAGATATGAAACGCGTGATCACTTTGTCTTCCAACGTGACAGAGGGATACAATGCCACACGGATCAATCAGAAGCTCGCGGAGGTACTGGAAGATTTTGATTTTCCCGAAGGATACAGCTATGAATTTGGTGGTGAACAGGAAGAACAGCGTGATTCCATGGCTTTCCTGATGAATGCACTGCTCATCGCGGTGGCGATCATCCTGATGATCCTGGTGACCCAGTTCAATTCGATCGTGAAACCTGCAATCATCCTTGCAAGCGTGCTTTTCAGTACAATCGGGGTGTTCGGTGGTATCGCCACTTTCAGGATGGATTTCATCGTGGTAATGACCGGTATCGGGATCGTATCGCTTGCTGGTATTGTGGTGAATAATGCCATTGTGCTGATTGACTATATCGAATTATTGAAAAAGGAAAAACGTGCCGAACTCGGACTCAGGGACGGAGAATTTCTTCCGGTGCATCATGCCACGGAGGCAATTATCGAAGGGGGACGCACAAGGCTTCGGCCTGTATTGCTGACTGCGATCACGACCATCCTGGGACTGATCCCGCTGGCAGTGGGGCTGAATATCGATTTTGGGGGATTGCTGCGGGAACTGAAACCGAATATCTATTTTGGCGGCGACATGGTGATCTTCTGGGGACCGATCTCATGGACCGTGATCTTCGGGCTCACCTTTGCCACATTCCTGACACTGGTGATCGTTCCGGTCATGTACAAGATCACCGTTCAGATCAGCAAGATGATCAATACAAGGTTGATCAAGCTCAGAAGGATAGAAAATGGGGTGTCTGAGGAATAACACTCATATGATCGCTCTTCCAGCGCACAAGCCTGCAGCATCATGGTGCATCCATATGCTTGCATTGTGCGATCTGGAAGACACTCCCTGTCTTTTTTAGCTTAAGGTCCATATGATTATAAACAACTTTGGTTATGGCAGGTAAACCACCTAACCTGAGGTATTCCTTAAAGCAAAAATGATGCTCCTTCCCTGCCAGTCGTTCAATAACCCTGGTGATGCCACCGGGGAATCCGCCCGGTAATGGATGGTGGTAATCGGCAATGATTACCCTGACCGCAATGCGCTGCACTGCATTCAGCAATGCGATTGATGTTTCGGTCCTGAACTGATGAATGGCCATGGACACTACGGCAATGTCGAATTCAGCATCCGCAAAACCGGAAAGGTCGGTGGCATCCATTTGAATAAATGCGATGTTTTTAATGTTTTTTCTTGCGGCCATATTTCGCGCAAATTGGAGCTTGGATTCCGAGAGATCTATCGCTGTAACATGAGAAGCCTTCAGCGCATATTTCATGGGCAATGTGCCGTTCCCGCAGGCAATATCAATCACACTGGCACCCTCTGGTATCTCAGCCGCAACACCGTTATGCAGTTTTTTCAACAGCGGATCAATCAGCGAAAAATAAAATCTTCCATCGTTCATAGGTAACTAAATATAATCAAATCTCTTTTAATAATTGAATTGGCATTTGGAGTTGAAGAATATCAGTGTCATACAGAGAAGATTTTTTAGCAAGATAATGAATCACATGCAGACCAAGGAAATGTATCAAAAATTTCATGCCCATCACGAGAATTCGTAAATTTGTATTGATAGTGTTTTCGAAGTCATTTGTAGCTTTCTTTTACTATGTCAAAAAGGTGGATCATATTGATACTTGGATTGCTCACTGTCGGCAACGGATATGCACAGCGCGAACATCCTGCCTTCAGTGAACGCCAGAGAGAACGCAGGACCCTCGTTTACGAGGAAATTGCAGATTACCAGGGAATCCGGATCAGCGATCCTGATGTACTGGATGCCATGTATGCAGTGCCTCGGCATGCTTTTGTGCCGGAAAATTCAGCACGTTATGCATATGAGAACAGGCCGCTGCCCATTGGCTATGATCAGACCATATCTCAACCGGTGATCGTGGCATCCATGACGCAATTACTGGAACCAAAAAATGGTCAGAAAATCCTGGAAGTAGGTACCGGAAGCGGCTACCAGGCTGCGGTCCTTGCTGAGATGGAAGCTGATGTATACACCATCGAGATCGTGCCTGAACTGGGAAACAGGGCAAAGAAAACATTACATGACCTTGGATATTGAGAAATACATGTAAAAATTGGTGACGGATATGCAGGCTGGCCGGAACATGCGCCCTTTGACAGGATCATCGTGACCTGCGCACCGGAAGATGTGCCCGAACCTTTGGTGGAACAGCTGAAACCGGGCGGTAAGATCGTCATCCCAATCGGCCCGGTGGACCAATTCCAGTTCCTGGTTGTTCTTGAAAAAAATAAAAAGGGTAAATTGAGACGCACAATGAAATATCCTGTACGCTTTGTACCTATGACTGGTAAGGCACAGGATAAAAAATAAAGATACTTGTATCGCACACGTCCCTGTAGGGACTGAAATAGGGTTGACAGGTGATTACCAACTGCTATTGAAACCAAAACAGGCCTGGAATAAGCTGTGAGTGAAGAAAATCATGAAAACATTGCCACAAGTAAACTAAATTCAAAAATTATATGTTATAAGTATATACATACTAAATGTTTCACATAAGGATTCCATATATATATGAAAAAAATTCTGGCATATTTATTAATGAGTACCCTATTATTTGTTTCGTACTCATGTGAAAAGGATGAACCGGATCCCATTGTAGAACCAGATTCCGGTCCAACGGAAAACGAGATTGTGATTGAGTGGACCTGGGATGTCATGACAGATGTCTATTATTGGGCTGAGGAGGTGGATCGTAACCTGCATCCCACCGAGGAAACTGATCCTGAAGTATTCTTTGAAAGTCTCCTGAATGAAAAAGACAGGTTTTCATGGATCGCGGATGATTACCAGGAGCTGCTGAACAGTTTTGATAATATCTCGCTTTCAACCGGGATCTCGCCCTATTTTATCAGGTTAAGAAATACAGATGATGTTGTAATTGCCGTGGAATACGTTGCAGACGGCTCCCCTGCTGACAGTGCAGGGATCAGGCGAGGTGAGATTATTACAGATATCAATGGAACAGCGCTGGATATCACCAACTATGCAACTCTTTTCTACACTGAGGAAGTCACGCTAAGCTTTGCCGATTACAGCGACGGGATGCTCACTCCAAACGATAAAGAGGTCTCACTAACGGCGAAGGTGATCGAGGACAATCCCATCAACCATCACGAAATTATCAATTATGAAGGGATTGAAATCGGGTATATTGCTTATACAGGATTCTCCGGTGGCACGCAGGAAAAATGGGTTGATTCATTGGATGCGATCTTCGCAGATTACAAATCCAGGGGAATTTCGGAGCTGATCCTGGATATCAGGTACAATCCGGGCGGGTATGCGTATGTTGCAAATCATATCGCTTCATCGATCTGCCCGGCAAATATCCCTGGCAGTGATAATGTTTTTATACGAAACCAGTGGAATAATGCCTATCATGAATATTTTGTCAATGAAGAAGGTCCTGAATCAGAATACCTTGTTACCTATTTTAAAGAAGATCCGACATATAATCTGGATTTATCGGATGCCTATTTTCTTACCGGATGGCACTCTGCATCAGCTTCGGAATTGCTAATTATTGGTTTGCAGCCGTATATGAATGTCACCCAGGTGGGTGAAAATACCTATGGAAAATTCTACGGCTCCTTCACGATCCCCGATACAGAAGAACCTCCCAGGCACAACTGGGCATTGCAGCCACTGGTATTCAAATACACCAGTGCAACAGGTTACACTGGCACAGTTGACGGACTTACACCCGATATTTATGTCGAGGAAAATCCGCTGGCTATGAAACCTTTCGGAGACATCACAGATCCCACTATTGCCGAAACATTAAAACAAATTACAGGGGTCTCACCCTTAGCCAAAAAATCGGCTGACAGGCCTGTCGGGATAACCCGCTTGCCGGACCCGGTAAGGGAAGCAAAGATGCGGACAACATTCCGTAAAGGTGACCTGGAGCTCAAACATCTCAATTAGGAAAAAAGAAGTGGTAGAAAGGCCTCCTACCCTTCCTTTCGCCGCTTCAGGATAGCTTTATTGATCTTGCGTACAAATCCAGGACCGTTATAGATGAACCCGGTATATACCTGTATCAGGGTGGCTCCGGCATCCAGCATATTGAGCGCATCTTCAGCCTTCATAATGCCCCCCACGCCTATAACAGGAAGCTTACCGCCTGTTTTGTCGGCAATATAACGGACAACCTCCAGGCTTCGGTCTGTTACCGGACTACCGCTCATTCCACCTTTGCCGATATCGCTGATCCGGGCATCCGGTGTTTTCAGTCCATCCCGCTTGATGGTCGTATTGGTAGCCACGATGCCATCAATACCAAATTTATCAACGATGTCCAGAGACGTGTCTATCTGACTTTTATTTAAATCCGGGGAGATTTTCAATAGAATGGGCGTATATTCCTTTTCAGCCTGCCTGAGGCCCGCTAATCGACCCAGGATCGCTTCCAGTCCATCCTGATCCTGAAGTTCATGCAGATCACTTATATTCGGACAGCTGACATTCACAACAAAATAATCCACATGTCCGTATAAAGCACTGAAACAAGTTGCATAATCTTCTACAGCCTCTTCATTGGCTGTAAGCGTGTTCTTCCCTATATTTCCTCCGAGGATAACATCAGGACGACGTTTGTTGCTGACCCGCTCTACCAGGGCTTCTACTCCGTGGTTATTAAATCCCATACGGTTGATCAGCCCTTTGTCCCGCGGAATCCGGAAACTGCGTGGCCGTGGATTACCCGGTTGCCCTTTGGGTGTAACGGTACCTACCTCTATATGACTGAAACCAAAATCAGAAAATTCATTGAATACCTCGCCGTTCTTATCAAATCCTGCGGATAATCCTACCGGGTTCCTGAATTCCATTCCCAGGAAATGGGTTTTCAGTAAAGGATCCCGCACAGCATAAATTGACCGCACCAACCAGGGGATCCCTGGGATGCGAAATAAATAACGTAAGGTACCTGTCAGCAGGCGATGGATCACCTCGGGTGAGAAAAGAAAGAGAATGGGCCGGATAAAATACCTGTACATCTGATTTTTAGACAAAGATAACAGATTTCATCAAGCCTGCTCATACGCATCAAAGGAATTATCATCGTAAAAAAGAATCACCCTGCGAACCTTTTTTCCAGCTCCAGTAATCGATCCCGGGGAAGGTTCAGCTTGAATTCCTGTATCAGGAGGTCCAGGGGGGGTATTCTGACCACTGTGTTGCTGAGCTGCTGACGCATCCGAAGGAGTTTGGCCCATCTGTTGCTGAACGGTTCTAGATTCCGAATTCTCAGTGTCATCACCACCAGGAGCAGAAATATGCGCTCCTGAATCAGTTGCGGATACAGATTGCTCAGTCTGCGCTTCACCAGCGTGAGAAATCGCCGGACCGGATGCCGATCCCGGTACATCGGGCTGATCAAAGAGACTCCCACCACCAGGGCTTTGCTCTCCTTCATACATCTCACCCTCACCAAGTATCAGCCAATCAGAATTTAACATAGGAAATGCTTTCAATGTTTTTTGAAGAAAATCAAAACTGGGCTTGTTCCTTCCGGTAAGTATATGAGAAACACTTGACCGTTGCACACCAATCGCATCAGCAAACTTCGAGGAGGAGAGTTGCTCAGTGTCTAACAATTTTAATAACCGATCTTCCATACATACATACTTTTTACAAATGTAACATTTCTAATGTTTACATGTGTAACTTTCTAGGGTATCGTATGAGTATACAATTGTATACGCGTGTTGATATTTGTAATATTTTCCTGGAGGTGCCGGTCAAATATAGCATATGCCATTAAACAACGCCTTTCCCTGTATGTAATCGAATTTCACGCAATATTACATTTAGATTTACATATCAATAGCTCCGATAAGTACTGTTAATAATACATTTATGCGGTTCTGTCCTGGAAAATTTAAGCACGAAAGGGATTAAAGTAAGTATGAGTTTAACTAAATAGCATTAAAATACTGATATGTAGACTATTATCATGAATATTTGACAGTTTGTAAGTACTTATTCACCCATTTGCATAGATATTACCTGTATTATACTTTATATAGATCGTTTATTATACTGTTTTTTAGATGTTTATGAGCTGTATATTTCAATTTGAAAGTGGCATATTGTTGGTTACAATTGTAATGTAGCGCTTTGTGAATGTTGTATACTTATGTGCATAGATGTAGTGCTATCAGGTAAAATCTGCATTGATTTGTTTGTTTACAATTGTAATATTTATTTCTTCGCCTATATATTTTAACTTTTAGTTACAATTGTAATTTTAAGTTGAATTTATTTCCCATCCCTTTCCTGCGATAGCGATCGAAACGAAAAATTTTGAGACGCAAAGATTTCTGCTGATTTAAAATGATCCTGAGAAATATGCATATGCGTAGATGTTCCTGTTTGCGAATATGTAGTTTATGCATTCAGTATGGGTGTGGCAGGTTCCCTGCCCTTCTTTAAGAAGCCTGGAAGCTAATATTTTCGCACAGTTTCTCAGGTCGCAGATAAAAATGCGATTCTCTGAAAGTTAAATTCTGGATAGAAACATCTTAGAATGCTGTTTTCTAAGATGTTAATCGTTTTTTAGAAACACTTTGCAAAGCAGGTAACTAGACCGAAACGGCTGATTTATCCGGAGTATACCCGAGATCTCCTTCAGATTTTGCGACAATTGAAGCTACAGTGGAGTCGCCAGTGATATTCACCACTGTACGCAGCATGTCGATCGGTCTGTCCACTCCAAGTATGAGTGCCAGCCCTTCAACAGGAATTCCGACCGAGGTCAGCACAACGATCAGCATAACAATACTACCGCCAGGGACACCAGGTGACCCTATGGAAGCAAGGGTAGCCAGAAGTACAATTGAAAGTTGCTGGCTGATTGTCAGGTCCATACCAAACACCTGGGCAATGAAGACTGCAGCAACGGCCTGGTAACAAGAGGTCCCATCCATGTTAATTGTCACACCTACTGGAAGTACAAAATTGCCTATTGTTTTTGAAACTTTGAATTCATTGGTCACCTGTTTGAGTGTGACTGGCAGTGTGGCTGCGCTGGAGCTCGTGGAAAAGGCCACCAACTGTGCAGGCAGAATCCCTTTGAAAAAGTCCCGGGCACGAATACCTGCAAGCAGCCTGATAATCAGGGGGTAAAAAAGTGTGATCAGCAGCACGAGCCCCAGGGTTGCGGTAAGCATGTACATTCCCAGTGCGGAGAAAAGATCTGCATCTCCTGAGAAATCAACGATCAGTCCTGCCATCAGTGCAAACACGCCGATGGGAGCAAACCGCATAATCAGGTCGATGATCTTCAGGATGATATCATTCAGCCCATCGAAGAATTGCTTGACTACGCGTACATTTTTTTCCGGAACAAGCACCATTGCAATTGCAAACAGTATGGCAAAGAAAATAACCTGCAGCATCTTAGAGTTATCACCGGCGGCAAAGATGATATTCTCCGGGATCATATCTTCAAAGAAATACAAAGGTCCCTGGTCTTTCATTTCATCTGCAAACAGCTGTTTGTCACTTATATCATTGAGGAACCGTTCCCTGTATTCTTCCTGGCGTTCTTCGGGAAAGACATTTCCCGGCTGCACGAGGTTCACCAGGCTCAGTCCTACGGTAGTTGCTAGAACAGTGGTCAAAAGGTAGATCACTATGGTTTTTAACCCGATGCGTGACAATTTGGAGATATTTGAGAGACTTGAAATTCCCTTCACCAGCGAGACAAAGATCAGAGGAACCGCTATCAGTTTCAATAACTTGAGGAATATATTTCCCCAGGGCTTGATCCAGTTGATTGTGAATTGTTCCAACGATGTCCATACAGCAACCAGTCCCATGAGGACCCCCAATCCCATTCCAATAAAGATCTTCACCCAAAGCGGTAATTGTTTAATACTTCTCAGAAGGTTCATAAAATAACAATTTGAAATACAATAACTTATTGTAAAACTCATTCATCTATCATGGCTTCAAGCAGCACTTCCACGGGATGTTTTCCCTGGATTCCGGTCCCGTCTTTAACCTGGTGACGACAACTGGTACCGGGTACAGCAATGATGGTTTCGCTGCCGGCCTTCCTGATCTCAGGAAACAGCACCAGTTCGCCGACTTTCATGGATAGATCAAAATGTTCCTTTTCGTAGCCAAAAGAGCCGGCCATTCCGCAGCATCCGGAAGGGATTTCAGCAACCGAATAATTTTCCGGTATCGAAAGCATTCTTAAGGTCTCCTGGGTACTTGCCACAGCCTTTTGCTGACAGTGCCCATGTAATTTCACTGTTTTCGGTTGGTCAGTAAATAAACTTTTGTCAATCAGTTTCCTGTCCAGTAAGCTGACGAGATATTCTTCAATCATCAGTACGTTCTTTGAAAGATGCACCGCATCCTGTTTCATGTCCTCTCCAACCAATTCGGGGTACTCATCCCGGAAACTCAGAATTGCAGAAGGTTCTGTACCCACCAGTGGCCGTTCCTCATTCACTACATGACGAAACAAGGAGATATTCGTTCTTGCATATTTGCGTGCTTTCCTGAGCAGGCCTTTCGACAGGTAGGTACGTGCGCTCAATTCAGAAGTATATACAAATACTCTGATTCCCAGCTTGTTGAGGAGCATTATAGTAGCAATACCAATATGCGTGTCATTGTAATTGGTGAACTCATCGACAAAGTAACTTACCTCAGGAGCTGCAGGAGGCAAACGATCATTCAGTGCCTTCAGATGCGCTTTTGTCCATCTTCTGACTGTTGTATTGTCCAGCTTGGGTATACTGCGGTCCGGCGCAAATCCCAACATCCGTTTTAGCAGCCTGGAAAGCGTTTTATTGGTTGCAAAAAAATTAAACAACACCGGTACATTAGCCCCGATTGCATTGATTTTCGTAATATTTGCGATCATCCTGGTTCTGAAAGGTATGCCATGCGCATCGTACCAGTGCTGCAAGAATTCGCTTTTCAGTTTGGCCATGTCAACGCTGGAAGGACATTCTGATTTACAAGCCTTACAGGAAAGACACAGGTCCAGCACATCATAGACTTCCTGGTGGTCAAACAGGCTCTTTTTCCCCTGTTTACCAATGAATTCCCGCAAGATATTCGCCCTGGCCCGGGTGGTGGTCCACTCCTCGCGCGTAGCCATATAGCTTGGACACATGGTTCCACCGATCTTTTCGGTCTTCCGGCAGTCACCCGAACCATTGCACTGTTCGATATGCCGGAGGATCCCGCCCTCTTCACTGAAATCGAAAAATGTTCCGGGTTGTTCAATGGCATGGCCTGGCGAATAGCGAAGGAAGGTATTCATCGGGGGAGGATCAATGATCTTCTCCCTGTTAAAAATACCCTCCGGATCCCATGCAGATTTGATCTCCTTCAGCAGTGCGAAATTGCGTTCACCGATCATCAGCGGAATGAACTCGCCCCGCAATCTGCCATCCCCATGTTCTCCGCTCAGCGATCCCCGGTACTTTTTAACCAGGCTAGCAGTCTCCCGTGCAATAGAATAGAACAAGTCAACATCTTTCTGATCTTTCAGGTTCAGAACCGGGCGCAGATGAAGCTCTCCAACAGAGATATGGGCATGGTAGACACACTCCAAATTATATACCTGAAGTAATTGGTTAAATTCCGTTATATAATTCTCTAGCTTAGATGGAACTACACTAGTATCTTCAATCACGGAAACTGGCTTTGCATCGCCCTTCATTTTTGACAAAACACCCAGTCCGGCTTTCCGGAGATTCCAGACCCTTGGAATGTCATCTCCTGTGATCAAAGGAAAGTGAAATCCGATCTTTTTGTGCCTGAAAGCGGCTTCCATTTCAGCTGCTTTACGCCGGATATCCTTCATTTCATCTGCAACAAATTCGACGATCAGTATTGCACCAGGATCTCCCTGGACAAAAAACCGGTTTTTGCGTTGCATAATATTTCCTTCTGTCAGTCGAAGGATTGTTTGATCCATCAGTTCAACAGCCGCCGGTCCGTATTCAAGTGCAATCAAATTTCCCCTGATGGCATCCATCACTGAATCAACATGCACAGGAATAAGTGCTTTTTCTTTCGGGGGAAGGGGATCCAGGTGCAGCGTGGCCTCGGTGATGAATCCAAGCGTACCCTCTGATCCTGCGATCAGCTTACAGAAATTAAATGTTTTATATTTAGCACCTTCTGTATCAAAAACAGCACTATTGGCCAGTTAATCCAGTGCGTACCCGGTATTTCTTCTGACCACTTCAGGGTCGGGGAATTCGGCCCGGATGGCTGCTATATTCTCCTTATTGTCAAGTATCTTTCTAATGTTCCTGTAAATCTCCCCTTCGCGTGACTCAAGGTTGCACTTCGCATCAAATCCGGCACGATCAAGCGCTCCGAATTCAGCCACAGAGCCATCCGAAAGGACTACGCGCAAGGAGCGCAGGTGGTCACGTGTAGTACCATACACCACGGAATGCAATCCGCTGCTGTTGTTTCCGATCATGCCACCAATCATGCAACGGTTAGAAGTGGAAGTCTCGGGACTGAAAAACAGTCCTGCCGGCCTGAGTTCCTGGTTCAGTTCATCCAGGATCACACCGGGCTGAACTTTCACCCACTGCTTGTCAGCATCAACCTCCAGGATCCGGGTCATGTGCCTGGAGATGTCCACCACCAGTCCCCTGCCCACCACTTGTCCGGCCAGGGAGGTCCCCGCAGCCCTTGGAATCAGTGTCAGTTGATGATCACGAGCAAATGCAACCAGGGAAATAATGTCCTTTTCATGGGAAGGCCGACACACTGCCATTGGAAGCTCCCTGTAGGCAGATGCATCAGTGGCATACATCAATCGTGTACTGAGATCAGTGTATAATTCCCCGTCCAGCTTGGACTCGAGGGACTGCAACCTGTTTGTCAGTTCCGCTCCTATCCTTTTGTTCACAAGACGTACCGGGTGGCTGGTATCTTCCATTTTATCTTTGCGATTCTGCTGAAAGGCAAAGATAAAAGAATTTAGTTTCGAAGCATCTGTGGTGCGCTATTTCCTGAAGTCGGTACTTTCGAATATCTTATCAGCTGATTTTGCAATAAAACCACTGTGTTATCTATAAGTTTTTTTGTGTTCAACAGAACCTCATGAATTTTATTTAAATCATCAATCAAATTATCTCTATCAGTTGAAGAATTCAAAGCCAAAAATTTTCCAGCTGCGGTATTGAAAGTAAATTTTGTATCTGAAAGCAACTGTGAATTTGCAGTTAACATATCTTTATAAACATAATCTATGCTTGGTAAAGCTCCGCTATTCAGTGAATTGATTGCCTGATTA
>CAZPTO010000075.1:0-10584 GCA_964589155.1 uncultured Bacteroidaceae bacterium
TCCATTAAATGTCCTGAAATTAAGATCAAAACCCTCCAGATCATGACCAACCTGGTTTGAATCAGCAAGTGTGATCCCCAAAATCGTACCGTCGATGATCTCGATACCTTCATTATATTTCTGGATCGAATTGAAATTAAAAGGGATACTGCCTCCATAAAGCAGGGACAACCTGGCATAATTCCATTCTTGTCCCATAACCTGGGAAGTCGATGCGAGTGCAAAAAAAAAGCAGATGAAGGTGGCAATACCAGGTTTATTCATAAAAATTCAGGGCCTCAGTCTAAAATGATAGTGTAAAAATAGAAATAGTCAACCAAAAGTTGACTATTTCTAGTATAAATAACCAATGTTATTAATTATCCACAGACAGTTCGAACAATACATTCGTTACATACCTGTCGGGATTCGGACTTGTAGCCTGGTCAATAATCGCACTGGCATTCATTGGATTCACGGTGTTTGTGCTTTCAGCAGTACCACATCTCCAGACAAGTGTAAAATCATTATCGCCAGCATCACCTGCATTGGCAACTGCCGGATCATCGTTGTCCTCAATCAGGTCAGCCGGATAAACCACCAATGCAGCAGGCGGATCACCCGCAACTGCATTTTGCTGCTCATCCCACAACACTTCCCCGGCAGTGGTTCCCTGGGCTGCTCCTGTCTCAAAGGCATGCGCGCCATTGTTGATAATCGTGAAACCAACATTGTCCAGCGCAAGCGTATTTGCCGGATTATCAGTTCCAATAAAGGTAGCTTCCTCAGATCCATAACTGATCATCCACCTGGTGGAGGAGGAGACGGTAAAATCAGTCTGGTACATGGGTTCCGAAGCTGCGGGATTTGCAGATGCGGATGTTGTAACATCCCCTGAAATCCCATTTTTGTACTCATCAATTGTGTTGAACACAAATTCGATGTTACCGCCATTGGTAATGGTCATTCTCAACACCTGGTTCAGGTTGACAGCCACAGGAATTACATTCCTGTCTTTAACAGCTTGTCCAAATGCAGTTGTTCCCAATAAGAACACCGCAACAATCATTGCAAGGTTACGTTTCATAACACAAAAAATTTAAGTTTAATTTAATTGTGACCGATTTGTTATATTTTTACACTCAAACCGGTCGATTTTGAATTCCACTTGCAATTTATAATGAAAAACAATATGAATTTGACGAAATACGCCTTTTTATACACAAAAGCATTGTTAATAACTTGCAACCTCACCTTCGGTCAGGATTTTGAAGTTGCACCTGTATTGGTCTCATTTGATGCCAACCCGGGAGAGATTCAGAACAAGGTTTTGACCCTTAGAAACCACAGCAATGAGCGACAGAAGTTTGTTCTCAATCTGAATGATTACACATTTGATGAGAATGGTCGAAAAAACGCTGTTGAAGCAGGTAGTACACCAAGGACACTGGCTGACTGGCTTACCATTAACCCAGCTTTCGTTGAGTTGAATCCCAATGAATCAGCCGAGGTACAGCTGATCATGTCCGTCCCAAGGAACGGCTTTAATACAAGATGGGGCATGATCCCGGTTGAGATTGCACGTGAACAATCCCCGGCAAGCGTAGATAAACAACTTGCGACCGGTGTAGTCCTTGTGCCGCGGATTGTTGTGCTCGTAAAACAAAGTCCCAGGTCCAATCAGAATTACAAGGGTACAGTCTCCGGATTAAAAGATGTAACGGAGCAGGAGGACGAATTCCGCAGCTTCGAGGCACTCATTATCAATCAGGGAGATAAAGTATTAGATGCCAGTGTGTTCCTTGCATATGCAAATATGACTACTATGGAGGAAAATCAGCTGAAGCCCAGGAACGTGACCATTTACCCTGACCAGTCAAGGAAAGTCGTATTTACCCTCAATAATCGGCTCTCACCGGGGAAATATGCCATAGCATTAATGATGGATTACGGGCATCGGTCTGCAATAGAAGGTTCGCAATTATTAATTGAGGTGGAATGAAATATATCACCGCAATACTACTGAACCTGGCTGCTATCCCTGTAATCAATGCACAAATAAAGGACACGCTCTGGTATCCTGCCACAAAGCAGCCGAAGGAGATCATTGAGTATACATCGCTCAATGGTGACACCATAAGGCATGGTCGGTATCACTATTACCTGGAAAACGGAACACTTGGACAATCAGGCTGTTATGATCATGGTGAACTACATGGAACCTGGAAAATCTATTTCCCGGATGAGAGCCTGAAGCAACTCCTTCCTTATGTAAATGGGAAACTGCATGGTACAATGAGCTCCTTCCTCCCTGATGGAACAATTGTACAATCTGCGGAATACAAGGATGACCAGCTAAATGGCCGGGTGGAAATTTATAACAGCGATGGCAGCCTTTCTGAGACATCAGAATATATGGGAGGACAGTTACATGGAGTCGCACGTGCATATTTTGAGGATGGCAGCCTGAGATTCAAAAAAGAATACAGGCATGGCGTGGAACATGGAGATATCACTATTTATTATGAAAACGGGAACATCCGGGAAATTTCGAAAAAGAAAAACGGGCGTTACCACGGTTCTTTCAGAGGATTTTACAAGGAATATAAAGATGGTACAATTCAGAAAGTGTGTACTTATTCTGAAGGGAAGCTGGATGGGCTTCTTACAGGATATTATCCATCCGGTGGAATCATGGTTGAAACCAATTATGAAGCCGATACAGTGAGTGGAGTATTCTTTAAATACTATGACTCAGGAGAAAAAGGGGAAAAAGGCGTACTCCAGGAGACCGGCAAGTTCAGAAATCATAAAAAACATGGTACATGGAGACTATATTACCCCTCAGGAGCCCTGTATACCATGGGAGATTACGTTAAAGGAAAATTTTCCGGTGAATGGATGGTTTACTTTGAAAATGGAAGTTTAAAACAGGAAGGTAACTACATCAATGGTTCTGCAGAAGGAGAATTTAAAATGTATTATGATACCGGTGAGTTAAAGAATAAAGGCCATTACGAGGGTAATCTGAAATCAGGAACCTGGATTACCTACTACAAAAACGGGTTGATTCAATCGGAGATCAATTTCACAGGTGGAAAAAGAGACGGCAGGGCTATCGGATATGACGAGAAAGGCAACCAGGTAGAAACATATTATTACAGGAATGGAGAAATATACCATCATTAGAATCCTGCTCATTTGTATCGCAACCTTGTCCATCGCGTCTTCGTGTGAGGAAGATGAAAGCAATTATAGTGATATTAATGGGGTTTATAGTTGCACTGAAGTATCGTCACATTCAGGATATCGTAATTACATTGTTGAAATTGACAAGGTGAATAACCAGGAGGAATTGTATATTATTCTTAATTTTCACAATACCGGTATAAATGAATTTATATATGCTGAATACAGAGATGACAGTATCTTTATTGATAACCAGGTGATCAGTACCTTTTTCGTAAATGGAAAAGGAAAGGTTTTCAGCGATTTTAAACGCATGGAAATCGTCTATGAAACAGATGACGGCCTGGTTGAATTGGAATACCAGGTTGTTTTTGAAAGATAAAAGAAGGCGGAGAAACCGACGATCTTTCAGGATGGTATTGCCATCTGTCTAACCCTTAACTCATGATATGCAAAACCGTCGTCTCTCCGCCCATTGAACCACAAGGGTTCTACCAAACCAGACCAAAATATTTTCATCTTTGTCTCCTCTCCGCAGCCTGGTGATGCGCAACAGGAGAAATGCAGATCAGAAAAACTACGTTTCCTTACTGGCAGGAAATGTCTTTAACATCTCACTTACCTGCCCGGGTAAGGCTTCTGCCCGCTCTTCCGGCGTGTCCCCAACTGCACCAACTGCTGCACTGTGCCAGATATGCTTTTTTGACTCAGCTTCAAAAAGGTCTACTGCCAATGCGCGTTCAATGTAGTTATAGCCACCGGGATAAAAACGGTTATAATAGCCATAACCGGGATGCCGTGCTTCCCTGAAGTACACCGTGATCTTCACTTTTACATCGGCTCCATCTTCCTGGTAGGAAAGTCCTTTTTTTTCCAGTTCCCTGGCAAATTGTGCCCGGATGCGCTCCAGTTCGATGCCGGTAATGGTTTTCTTGTTCCCTTCCGTCCAGTCCAGGAAAGAATATGTCTCGTATTTGTCAAACGCAGCAGCAGGGTCCATGTCATGGTATACCCTGAATGCATTTCCGCATCCTGCGAACAACAATACGACCGGTAATATGAATTTGATATATGTCTTCACTAATTGATATGTTGATTGATCTACATACCAAAAAAGCAAAATCTGTGCCAATCTGTTGTTTGAAATGTTAACTAATTGGAAGAAAGATAAGAAACACCGGTCATCTTTTCTGAAAGAGACCAAAGCTGTTCCTGTATATCCTTGCTCACTTTCTGTCTTTTCGGATAAGTGCGCACCGGGTAACCACGCATTCCGCCAAATCCCCCGGGACCATAATAGCCCCGGTGAACAGCCTCGGGAGATGCGGCTGCAAACAGCTGGGGCAAAGCACCCATCTCAGTATTTTGTGCAAACATACTATTCACGATGCGTCCTGCCCTGACAAGAAAATGATAGCCATTCATTTCCGGTCCTTTCTCAATCAGGCTTGAATCTGAATAACCGGGATGGGCAGCAACCACCCTGATATCGATACCCCTGGCAGCAACTTTATCTGCCAACTCGTGGGTAAAATGGATGTTTGCCAGCTTACTCATTCCATATGCTTTCCATTTGCTGTACCCTCTTTCCCAGTTGATGTCATCGAACCTGATCTCCCCAATTTTATGTGCAGCACTGGATACATTCACAATTCGCGATCGCTCTGTCCCCTGGAGCAGGTCAAACAAATGTCCTGTGAGGGCAAAATGGCCCAGGTGGTTCACTCCGAACTGCATCTCAAAATTCTGCATTGTACGGCGCAACGGGATGGCCATCAGTCCGGCATTATTGATCAGCAGGTCCAGCTGCTGATATGAGGCCCTGAAGGCATCTGCAAATTTCTGCACCGATTCCAGGTCAGAAAGATCCAGGTGCATCAATTTCAATTTTGCATCAGGATTCTGCTTAAGCAATTCCCTTTTTGCATCTTCCCCTTTTCGGATATTCCGACAGGCCATGATCACTTCACAACCCTTATCGGCAAGTCCTCGCACGGTATAATATCCCAGGCCGCTGTTGGCACCGGTAACAATCGCTACCCTGCCCTCCTGTGACGGTATGTCATTATAAGTCCATTTAGTCATTTTTTTCAGCATATATTTCAATGGTAAACACCAAACACCAGGTAAAGTTGAAAAAAGAATATTTTTTGGTAGGGTTTTTTGCCCGATATGCATCATATAATCAGAGAACGTACAATTTCAGAACAATGAGGACACAAAAATTAAATACAAATGAAAACAATGAAGCAATTTTCAATGCTGCTTGCAATGATGCTCCTAAGTATCATGCAGGTTGAGGCTGCAACCACTTTTACCGGTGAGGAAGAAGAAATAATGGATACGACAAATTTTATTGTGTATACCGGTAAAGTGATCGACGCTGAACAAAATTCACCCCTTCCATTTGCCACAGTAGAGGGTGAAGGAGTCAATTTTGCCACGGTCACCAATATTGACGGTGAATTTACCCTCAAGGTGCCTCGCGGAGTTACGATGAGACAAATCAAGATATCCTATGTGGGGTATAAAAACAATGTCGTGGCAGTGACAAACCTCAGGAACCTGGAGAACAATGTAATTGAACTGGAACCCACCTCTGTCAACCTCCAGGAAGTGACCATCAGGGCAGAAGATGCGCTTGGACTTATCAAGGAGGTATTATCGAAGATTGGGGACAATTACAGTTCCGAGGATATGATGATGACTGCCTTTTACAGGGAAACCATCAAGAAGCGCAGGAATTATGTATCCATCTCCGAAGCCGTCGTTGACATATACAAATCAGCTTACAACAGCGATTTTAAGTTCGACCAGGTGAAGCTGCTGCAGGGCAGAAAAAGCGCCGATGTGGAAAAGATGGATACGATCCTGTTCAAAGTGCAGGGTGGACCGGTAACTACATTGTTGCTCGATGTGGTTAAAAACCCCTACATCCTGCTTTCCGACCAGTACCAGAAAGTATATAATTTCTATATCACAGGCGTGATATCATTGAATGACCGGCTGCACTACATTGTCTCCTTCAATCAGAAGGACCATGTGACTACCCCGTTCTACCATGGGAAATTTTATATCGACATGGAAAAACTGGCCATTACGGAAGCTGAATTCGAGCTGAACATGGAAAACGAAATGGAAGTCGCCAACATGTTCATACGAAAAAAACCAATTGGCGTGAATGTGATTCCTGAAAGGGCCGCCTATCGCACAAAATATACGATCGAAGATGACAATAGCTGGTACTTCAGCTATGCGCGTGCAGAGGTGAAATTCGATGTGAAATGGGACCGGAAGTTGTTTAAGACCCAGTACTCTACCATGTCGGAGATTGCCATCACAGAGCGACAGGAAGAAACAGTCGGGAAATTTCCAATCCGTGAACGCTATAAGAGATCCCAGGTGCTCGACGAACTTGTGTATGTATTCTTTGACCAGAACTTCTGGAGAGGTTACAATGTGATTGAGCCCGACCAAAGTATTGAGTCTGCCATCAGGAAACTTAACAGGAGATTTCTGAGGAGTTCTGATAGTGCTCCGGCACCCTGAGGATAATCCAATTAATCTTATGAAGTGCTGCCTGAAATAATGTACATTTGATTTTCCGATCGAACCATTCAAACCAGGCAGCACTTATCATGGCAAAAGGTATGAATATCAGGGAAAACCGCATATTGAAAAAGATCCGGAAAGGTGATGTTGAAGCATTTGAAACGCTTTTTCATCAATATTACCCGGGCATGTGCAGTTATGCGGAAACCCTGGTGAAGCAATCAGAGGTTGCTGAGGAAATTGTACAGGATGTATTTTACAATATCTGGAAGAACCGGTCAGATCTTCATATTTATGCAAGCTGGCAAAGTTACCTTTTCAGGAGCGTATTCAACCATGCCATGATGTATTTGAGAAAAAGCAAGAGGGAACAATTTTTGGATGAGAACTGGGCGGAAAACCACATCGGATCAGGAGAATTGCTCTCTGAAGAAATGGACGCCAGGGAGATGAATGCAGCAATGATATATACGCTGGAGGGACTCCCGGACCGGACCCAGGAAATATTTCGGCTCAGCAGGTTTGAAGGGCTGAAATATAGTGAAATAGCAACTGAGCTGTCCATTTCAATAAAAACGGTAGAGTCTAATATGGGCAAAGCGCTCAAAGCATTACGGATGTCGCTGGAAAAATTCAGAAAAACCGCTTAACAATGCAAAAGTCAAAAACATACTGGAACAATATAGCAGGGGTTCTCTCAGGGGAATTGGATCAGGCACAGGCACGTCTGTTCCTCGAAAAAGTAAAGAACAACCCGCAGATGAAAAATGATTATGAACTGATGAAAAAGACCTGGGATCAATTCAATGCCAATCCTGAAGCCAAATATATGGATACCGGTCAGGCCTGGTCGAAACTGAATAAACGCATGGATGATGACGGCCTGCTGGAGGAACAACTAACGGTGACCGGTACACACAACATGCAATATTTTCTCCGCATCGCAGCTGTGATACTGGTGATCCTCGCCGTGGGCATACCTGCAGTATACTACTCCGCCCACAAGAATGAACAGCAGGAATTGATGACTTATGAGGCGCAGGAGGGCACCCTGACCGTAGACCTGCCGGATGGCAGCCGGGTGTTCCTGAATGAAGGTGCCGGTCTGAAGGTGGATGAAGAATTCGAAAATATGAGGAATGTAAAGTTGCGGGGTGAAGGTTTCTTTGATGTGCTTTCAGATCCTCAACGACCTTTTCATGTGAACTCAGGAAAGGTAACCGTAACAGTGCTGGGCACCTCATTTAATATCCGGGAGAATACCGATGCATCTGTGGAAGTGTTCGTTGAGACCGGGAAAGTCAAGGTGGAACTGGCAGAACGGGACCAAAGCATCACACTTGGACCCGGGCAGCTCGCAAAAGCAAATATGAACCTGGAGACCACAACACTTGAAGATGAGAATTACCTTTCTTGGAAAACCAAGGAATTCAAATTTGTGGATGAACCAGTAGACAACATCCTGCATATCCTGGAACGATCTTACCATGTGGAGGTAAAAACCGGGGATATGGCCGTTTCAAACCTGAGGCTGACCACCACATACAATAATCAATCGTTCGATGCCATCCTTACGACCATATGCACTGCTTTGGACATGAACTACGAAAAAAAAGGGAAAGTTTATATCTTGCATTCAAATTAGCAGCTAATGGAAAAAAATGCAACAAGAAAACCCATGGCAATATTATTGTTGATGGCGTTTCTTTTTGCTTATTCTACACATGCTAATTCACAGGACCTAAGCGAACTAACCGTCACCATTCGTGCAACCAGTAAACCCCTGCATGCCGTTCTGGATGACCTCACCGAACAAAGCGGTTTTAATTTCACCTTTGACTCCAGGCTGATCGACAGCCGGAAGCGGGTAAGTATGACATTGAAAGACATCCCCTTACCCGGGGCCATCGACACACTGTTCCAAAATCCCAACCTGGCCTACAAGATCATCAATACGAACATCGTGATCTTTCCCCGTTCCCGGGAACAAGTACCGGCAACAGACACTACCACGACATCAACGCCTATACTGGAGGTGCATGGCATCATCAGCGACCTGCGGACCGGCAAGCCCCTGCCCTATGCATCAATCGGAGTAATGGACACCTATTTCGGAACCATCACTAATGACAATGGCAACTTTTTATTGCGCATACCCGACACGCTGCAGCAACCTATCCTGGTCTCTTCCTTTATCGGTTACCGGAACCAATATACACCTGTCAGTTTTGACAATAACAAAACCGTGGAGATACAGATGAGCAAAAACATCATATCCCTGCAGGAAGTGATCATCCGGTACCAGGATCCGGTCGGACTGCTCCGAAGTTCATTGGACAGGATCCATGAAAACTACCTGGATGTTCCTTCAGGCATGCAGGCCTACTACAGGGAAAAAGTGACCAAGGACGATAAATACATGATTTTTTCAGAGGCCGTAGTGGAGATCGCCAAGGCACCCTACCGGAACTCCTTTGCAACAGAGCGTTCCAGGTTACTGAAAGGCCGGAAACTTACCAACATTGCCCTTGAAGATACAGTCGTTCTCAAAATAAGCGCAGGACTGAACACCATGCTACAACTGGATATTATCAAAAATCCGCCAGATTTCCTCTCCGCAGATTTTGCCATGTTGTATGACTTGCATTTTTCAAATGTGGTTTCCTTTAAGGACAGGCTGGTTTATGTGATCTCATTTGAACAAAAAGAGCATATCGAAGAGACACTTTTCAGGGGCGATTTATTTATCGACAGGAGTAGTCTTGCCGTGATCGCCGCAGATTTTGAATATGACCCGGTAAGATTAAGAGGAGAAGAGAATATGTTCGTTGAGAAAAAAAGTCCCAAGGTCAGAATCCTGCCTTTAAGCGCTAAATATCATGTCGAGTACCAGGAATCTGACAGTACTTTCCATCTTTCCCAGGTACAGGGAGAAGTGAGGTTTAAGGTCAGAAAAAAACGGCAATGGATTGCATCCCGTTACCAGATCAATCTTGAGATGGCAATAACGAATGTAGATCCGGGGAATCCTCCACGCATCAGGCTCTCGGATAAACTGAAGGCCTCAACGATCATTTCTGATGAGGAGTTTGAGTACGATCCGGAATTCTGGGGCAGCTACAATACCATTTCTCCGGAAACAGACCTCAAAGAGGCATTGCGAAGGATCGAAGAAGCAATGCTTGAGATCAATGAATGAGGGTATACAAATTTTAGTTAAACTTGTGCCCATGATATAATAAAAATTAACCTGTAGCAATGGCGCTAAACTCTCTTGACTGGATCATCATCGCGATATTCTTTGTAGTTCTTATCAGTATCGGATATTTTGCTTCACGTGGTGCAGGTAAAAACACGGCCAGTTTTTTTCTTTCCGGTCGTAATATGCCCTGGTGGCTGCTGGGCGTTTCGATGGTGGCGACCACATTCTCCTGTGATACCCCAAACCTTGTAACCGACATGGTGAGAACCGGCGGAGTTGCTTCCAACTGGCAATGGTGGGCCTTTTTGCTCACCGGTATGCTAACGGTTTTCGTCTATGCCAAGTTGTGGAACAGGTCCAGGGTGTTGACCGATAATGAATTTTACGAGTTGCGGTACAGTGGGAAAATGGCAGAGTTTCTGCGTGGATTCAGGGCTGTGTACCTGGGAATATTTTTCAATGTAATGGTCATTGCCAGCGTATCGCTTGCCTTTATCAAGATCGTAGCCGTAATGCTCGGAGTCAATCCAACCATCGCCCTGATTATCGCAGCAGCCATCATCGTATTCTACTCCAGCCTCGGAGGTTTGAAATCGATCTTGTATACCGACCTGTTCCAGTTCTCCTTCGCACTCTTTGGTGCAGTGATTGCCGCCGTATTC
>CAZPTO010000075.1:10594-10892 GCA_964589155.1 uncultured Bacteroidaceae bacterium
GATAAGCTCCGCATCATTCCGGACATTAAGGATACGGAATTATTCATCAGTATCTTCCTGATCCCCATTGCAGTGCAGTGGTGGGCTGCGTGGTATCCCGGAGCTGAACCAGGTGGGGGTGGTTATGTTGTGCAAAGAATGCTCTCTGCGAAAAACGAGAAACACGCTGTGAGCGCAACCATGCTATTCAATTTCTTTCATTATGCATTGCGTCCCTGGCCATGGATCATCGTAGGACTTGCATCACTGATCGTATTTCCAAACCTTGACTCCCTGCTGGCCGCATTCCCGCATGTGG
>CAZPTO010000076.1:0-703 GCA_964589155.1 uncultured Bacteroidaceae bacterium
TGCGCTGGGCCTGGATGATAAGGAATTAATGAACATGATGGTCCGCGATGCCAGCCTGGCACTGGTGGATGGTCCCAGGTTTGGTGCAGGCGGTTCGCAATACCTGCGCATGAATATTGCAGCACCACGCAGTGTAATTGAGACAGCCCTGTCGCAAATGCATGCTGCTATTCATCAAAAATTTCCGGGTAAATTTTAAATTATTGCTTGCGGTCATGGAAGATCAGTCAGATCTACAGAACCGCTTACGGTGATACACTGCTTAAGGTGGTACACTGCTTAAGGTGATACACGCTTCCAGGTATACACTGCTTCCAGGTATACGCTCTTTCAATTATACCTGCTTCCGGCGATAACTTATGCCTTCTTCCTGCTTAAATGACGGGTCCACGACGATCACAACAGACAAATTGACATGATAAATCATTCAGATACCGACAGAATGACATGCAAAATGTTGCGGCACGCGAATTGATCCTATAGGTTCAGAATTTAAGTAAAATAAAAACAATTTAGGAGGACATAAAAATGATTACAAAGTATAGAAATTGTTATTCCCCTGCATACAGGGATGATTTTTTCAATGACAGGGTTTCGCAGAAGTATTACGGTCGTGGTTTTGCGTCGGCACCTGCGGTAAACATTGTTGAAGCGCATAATGGATTCAGGATTGATGTGGCTGCGGCCGGATTAACCAAAGATG
>CAZPTO010000076.1:713-10832 GCA_964589155.1 uncultured Bacteroidaceae bacterium
TCTTCTTTACTAAAGTGTTCCCTGCCTTTAAAGATGATTTCAAGATCCATATTGAAGATGATGTAATGACCGTATCTGCATCGAAAGAGCAGGATAAGGAAAAAGATGCACAGGACAACTACACCCGTCGGGAATTCAATTATGCTTCATTCAGCCGAAGCTTTCAATTGGATGAATCTATTGACCAGGAAAGTGTAAAAGCTGAGCATATGAATGGAATTTTGAAAATTCATTTGCCCAAGCTTAAGGAAGCTGTTAAGCAGGGACCGAAAAGCATAAAGATAAGCTAAACCTTTTCAAGATAATTAGCTGGTCGTATTGAATATGACGGAAGCGGGGTTCTCATACGGATCTCGCTTCTTTTTTTATTTTTATCTTTCCCCAGGTCATCACCACGACGCCGATGATGGTGATGATTCCCCCGGCAACCTGCAATACAGTTGGCAGGATAGAGAGGTAGATCATAGAGCCGATCATTACGAAGAGACCGCGTGTTGCCTGGATGATCATGGTGCGGGAAGCCTCAATGAATTTCAATGCAGAATACATGGCCAGTCCCGTGAGGAAGGGTCCAAGGATGGATCCGGCAATCATATTGAAGATTGCACTTCCCGGAACAGCCAGGCTGTCCTGGCGGATAATAATTGCGATAAGTCCGAACGTGAACAGATAAACCACCCTGTTGATTGCCAGGATGCTGGGATGGAGTTTTTTGATATTCTTTTTGGCAAAGATAGTGCTGATGGAAAGCAATAAAGATGATAAAAGGATCCATCCGCTGCCTTCACTGAAGAACTGTTCAAGTGTTAAGTCTCTGGTGTATGTGATCATCACAACCCCACCGATGGTCAGCAGAATCCCGATTGCTTCAATGGTATTGAATCGCTCACCAAGGAACCGGATCCCGAACATTGTAACAAAAATCGGAGTCGCATTGGAAAGGAAGGATACGATCGCGGGGTTTTCGGCCAGTTGGATTGCCAGAAACATGGTTGTTGCGGCGGAGAGTTCGAGGAAGCCGAGGATGACCAGGTTGATGACGGATCTTTTTTCCAATTTTGGGATCAGGCGGATCAGGCCGGTGGACCAGATATATATCCCATTCCATAGCAGCGCAAAGCCAAACCAGAAAAACTGGAATTGGAAAAAATTTACTTCCAGTAATGCTGCTTTAGAGAATACATAAACATTGGCCATTCCGAGCGTCGCAAGGAAGGCGAGGCCGAGTCCCTTTAGGGTAGGGTTAAGATTAATAAGGTATTTTATCATAAAAAAGACCGGGTTGATTGCCCGGTCTTACAACAGTATAATGCCCGGTTTGTTCGTTCAGATTCTTTCTTTGATCTTTTTAGTTTCCTGTTCAAAGCCAGGCTTTTCCAGCAGTGCGAACATGTTTTTTTTGTATGCTTCCACGCCGGGCTGATTGAAGGGATTCACCTTCAGCATATAACCACTGATCCCACAAGCCAGTTCAAAGAAATACATGAGCTGCCCAAGGTACCTTTCGTTCAGTTCCGGTATCGAGATCCTGAGGTTGGGCACGTCACCGTCCATATGTGCCAGGGTGGTTCCCAGTTCAGCCATTTTATTTACGTCATCTATCTTTTTTCCTGACAGGAAATTGAGTCCGTCCAGATTCTCCTTATCTTCCGGCACTTTCACCGTGTTATCGGATGCATTCACAGAAAGTACCGTTTCGAACAGAATCCGTTCCCCTTCCTGTATGTATTGGCCCATGGAGTGCAGGTCTGATGAGTTATCCACCGCTGCAGGAAAGATCCCCTTTTCATCCTTGCCTTCACTTTCGCCGTACAATTGTTTCCACCATTCTGCCACGTAATGCAGTTTGCTGCTATAATTGACCAGGATTTCGATTTTTTTACCTTTTCTGTATAGTGCATTCCTGGTGGCAGCATAGCGTGCGGCCGGGTTTTTATCAATGGAAGTGTTTGCCAGCAGCGACTGCTCCATTTCCAGGGCGCCGTTCACCAGCTGCCGGATATCAAAACCTGAAACGGCGAGAGGTACCAGGCCAACAGGAGTGAGTACGGAAAATCTTCCACCTACATCGTCCGGGATCACATAGGATTCGTAATGCTCCTGTTCTGCAAGCGTACGCAGCGCACCTTTTTTTCCATCGGTAATGGCTACGATGCATTCCCGGGCCGCTTTGGCACCGATCTTGCCAACCAGGTGTTCACGCAGGATCCTGAAAGCTATTGCCGGCTCTGTGGTTGTCCCGGATTTTGAGATCACGACAATGGAGTAGGTGCGATCGTCCAGCAGGCTGATGAGTTCATGCATATAGTCTTCATCGATATTATGCCCGGCAAAGATCATCAGCGGATCTTTCCTGTTTTTTCGCCACGGTGCAAAATGATCAGACAGTGCATCGTTGACAGCTTTTGCACCCAGGTAGGAGCCACCGATGCCAATGACTATAATGATCTCAGATTTTTTTCTTAGTCTATGCGCCGTTTTTTCAATGGCATTGAAATCCGCTTCCTTGATGTTTGAAGGCAGGTTGACCCATCCAAGAAAATCATTGCCTTCACCTGTGCCGGACAGGAGCTTTTCCATACACGCATCAACTTCCGGCTGCATTTCCATTATTTCCTGTTCAGGGACGAAATCAAAAACATTCTTTATATCCAGTGTGATCATATTCATGTGTATATAACATTGTTAATTAGTGTGATACCTGTGTTTTGCTTTAATTTGCCGCCAAAGTTAGGAAACTTTTTAGTAAGTAGAGACCAAAAAAGGGTAACTTTGCCACTTCTGATTTTTTCAATTTGAGAGCAATGAGTATGAAACAAAAACCGATCATCATTACACTATTGATCAGCAGTATGCTGGCTTTTCAGCTGAATGCACAGAGAAAGGGCTTGAAATCTATCCAGGAACAGGACCTCAAAATGCACATGGATTTCCTTGCCTCCGATGAGCTTGAAGGCAGGGCGACCGGTGAACAGGGGCTTGAAATTGCAGCACGCTACCTTGCTGTGCAGGCTGAAAGACTGGGATTGCAGCCCGCGAGCCCGGATGACAGTTACTTCCAGTATTATACAATCCAGGAGCGATCCTATGAACTGGATAAAAGCAGTATTACCCTGCTGGACAGTTCAGGAGAAAAAATGGTCAGCCAGCAGCGGTTTTTCTTGCTGCCTGGGTTGCGGACGGATCACATTGAGATTGAAGGAGAGGTGGTTTTTGCAGGTTACGGCATTAATGATGAACAATTTGGCTATAATGACTTTGAGGGAGTCGACATCACTGACAAAATCGTGTTGATCATGAACCGTGCCCCGATGAACAAGGAGGGTACAGCTTCGCAGTTTGGTGATAAGTATTCAGATATGCAGAGCATGCAGTACAAGATGCCATATATTGCGGCACAGCAGCCCAGGGCGATCATCATGGTCTTTGATCCCAAGTCAGATATCAATTCCATAGAGGATATGAACCCCCAGATTGCTGATTACCTTTCTAAATCCAGGTCTCTTAAAAGGGAGGAGGACGAACCCGCTACTGAGATCCCCGGTCCAAAGATCATTCTTGCTCACAGAAGTGTTGCTGACGCGATGATGCAGGCGGCGGATAAGTCACTTGAAAAAGTACAGCAAGAGATCGACAATACCCTTGAACCAAAATCTTTTGCGGTGGACGGGCTGACTGCCAGGATTGAACTTACAATGAAAAAGGAAGACCTGGAAGTGCCCAATGTCTTTGGTATGATCGAGGGTTCAGATCCTGAACTGAAAGATGAAATGGTGATGTACCTGGCGCACTTTGATCATGTGGGAACCGATCCGGAGGGAGGCGTATTCAATGGTGCTGACGACAACGCATCTGGAACTGTTGCCCTGTTGGAGATTGCTGAGGCATTCCTCGCGGAGCGGAAGATGCCGCGAAGAAGTATCGGGTTCCTCTGGGTCTCAGGTGAGGAGATCGGGTTGTTCGGATCAGATTATTTTGCCGATCATCCGATGGTTTCAATTGAACAAATTTCTACTGTGATCAACCTGGATATGGTGGGCAGGGTGGCACAGCCCGAAGATCGTGCGAGCGAACGCACGGGGCTCACCATCGTGGGTGAGGATTCTGTGAAGGTCATCGGCGCCAAGCAGAGTGCGCTGTTGATGGAGATCAACGAAGCGGCCCTGGAGGACATGGGATTGCATGGCAATTATTCCTACAATGATATCGAGCACCCGGAGCGTTATTATTATCGCAGTGACCATATTAGTTTTGCCCGGAAGGACATTCCGGTGCTGTTTTATTCTACCGGCACCCACGCCGATTACCACATGCTTACTGATGATCCGGGGAAAATTGCCTATAATAAATTCAAACGAATGACCGAACTCAGCTTTATGGTCGGATACAATGTGGCCGATTACGAAGATGAGATTACAGTCGATAATCCGATGTCGGGATGGTAAAAATCCAATGAACCATTCCCTATAATCTATCGGCAAAACAATTCCTTGAACAATCCGGGCAAGCTATTTGCCTTTTATTTTTTTACCAGGTAGATATTCCTGAACTCCATGGGTCCGCCTTCGGATTGAATGCAGATGTGTCCGCTGCTTATGGTCGGGTCAGTGCCGGCATTTTGAAGGACCCCATTCACATTCAATTCTATGCGGTTTTCTGACACGGAGATATCATAACTGTTCCATTCACCGGGAGGATTTTCTGAACTCGTTTCGAATTTTTTCAGCGCCATATACCTGTTCTCCTCCGATTCCACCATGTAAGCAGTATCTTTTACGGTAAGACCTGTACCCCTGCCCATGAGTACAAAATCACCAGCATTGCCGGATTTCAGCTGTGCTTCGATGCAGTCGGGCCAGACCCGGTCTCTGCCGGTAGCATGGAGCAGCACGCCACTGTTCTTTGGCTCTTCCACCCAGCGCCATTCCAGGTGGAGATCATAATTGTTGTAGGTGTCCAGGGTCTTGATATACCCGTTGGAATTACCTCCGACAAATAATAAACCGTCCTGTACACGGAACACTGAAGATGGTTCCACTGTATCAGGTAATACAAACGACCAGTTATCCAGGTTTTCACCGTTGAACAAATTGATTTTTTCTTCATTGTTACAGGATGTTAAAAGAGTCATCCCAATGATTGCGAGGGGTAGAATTATGTGTTTCATAAAATTGATTTTATATGGTACCTTTTTTTATCTGCAAATACATCCATCAGGTAGGTTTTTGTTTTAAAGACTGCTGAGTGAGGTATCCCAGCAGGCACAAAATAGTGGTCACCTTTCCGGTAGGTTTGTGTTTCACCCCCGATCGTCAGCTCCATTTCACCCTCAAATACCACACCCCACTGGTCGCCGTGTTTATGTTCCGCTACTTTACCGATTGGATCGATTTCAAAGAAAACGATTTGTTGGTCGGCACCCTGCATCAACCTGCCTTTGACACCTTCGAAAGGGATGTCTGCTTCGGGAAGGTTGCTGATCATGTCCGGATAGGTCATTGCGGTTTGTTTTGGTTTTACAAATATATATTTAATATACCTCCTTAACAAAGGTCTGTTCGGTGATCGGGGGCCTTACATATCCCTCTTTGTTAATGGGAGGCAGGTCGATCTTTTTATGTTTAATTTCATCGTAGGGAATCTTTGAAAGGAGGTGGTTCATGCAGTTCAGCCTTGCCCTTCTTTTGTCATCTGCATTTACGACGTACCAGGGAGAGATTTTCGTGTCGGTATATGAGAACATTTCATCTTTGGCCCTGGAGTATTCCACCCAGCGGGTCCTGGATTCCATATCCATCGGGCTGAATTTCCATCTCCTCAGCGGATCGTTGATCCTGGAGCGGAAGCGTTTATCCTGCTCCTCATCGCTGACTGAAAACCAGTATTTGATAAGGATGATTCCGGACTGGATAAGCATCTCCTCGAACCTGGGGCAACTTCTCAGGAATTCCCAGTATTCTTCGTCTGTACAGAATCCCATTACACGTTCAACACCCGCGCGGTTGTACCAGCTGCGATCGAAAAGCACCATCTCTCCTGCAGCTGGCAGATGAGCTACGTATCTCTGGAAATACCACTGTGTCTTTTCCCGTTCAGTGGGTACACCCAGTGCAACGACCCTTGCAATCCGTGGATTCAGCCGCTGGGTGATCCGCTTGATGACGCCACCTTTGCCTGCTGCATCCCGTCCCTCGAAAACAACCACTACCTTCAGCCCCTCTTTTTTGATCCATTCATGCATTTTCACCAGTTCCAGCTGAAGCTTTTCCAGTTCATTGAAATAGAATTTTTTCCTGAGCCTTCCTGATTTATTTTCCGGATGTTTTTTCTTTGTATCCGGGCTTGCCTTATTCATGATGGATGGTATTTCAGAACAAGTTACAAAAAATCAACTTCACGAATACGTTGCTGCAGGATCTCGCTGTATTCCCTGGATGCTTTGTTCCGGAATTTTCCCCAGGCCATCTGCGCAGTCTCATGGGCGAGGTCGAGCTGACCGGTTATCTCATAAACAACGGCCAGATTATGTGCTGCGCGTCCCTGCGTCTTTCGGCGCCCGGTTTCGATGGCGATCCGGAGGGCTGCAATGGCTGCTTCCCAGTTATTGACTTCCATCATCCTGGCCCCTTCTGCCATATTTGGGTTTCTCCTGGACCGTTTGTAATACTTTCGTTCGGCACGTATCCAAAATGGAGTGATCCTTTTCCCGTAAATGCTGCCGGCGATGTATCCCGCTTTTTTCAATGCACCGTCGGTATTGAGGGTATTCAGAACGAGCGCACCAGGATCATTGCCGGGGACCTGTCCATTTTTTCCAATCCCGTGATAATACTGGAATTGATCAATGATCATCTTTTTGGCGGGATCATAAATCCTGAACCCCACCTTCACCTCAGCAACATGATCTACATATTGCCTGCTGAAGATTTCCAGGGCCAGGACAGCTTCAGTCTGGTGTTGCTTGCAAATTTCGACCACTTCGAACCATTCCATTGGTTTGGGAAAATCAATGGCCGTGCCGGGCCTTTTCTCAACAATCCCGGTAAGCACCGGTTTGATTTTTTGATTTGACATGATCTGGTCGTGCGCACCTTCGATGCAATATTTCGACAAGCGATCACTTTCGCCCGAGATGGTCGACAGCAATCCTTTTTCCAGAACATTGACAACTTCATTTTCTGAATGACTGCGGTCGATGATTGCCATGGACCCAATATGTGAAGGGATGTCCACAGTGGCAGGAACAAGGATGTCGAAATATATGGTTGCCGAGCTGAGCATGATTAATGCAAAAACAAGCAGGGAGGAACGTAAGAATTGTTTCATGGCATCATTTATATTCGTTTTGTTATGCAATTTATAGTAATTTTCGCTTTGCAAACAGACAATGCGTAAAAAAACATCAACAATGAAATCCTCATTACGGTGCATAAATTTTTTGGCGGAGCAATGATAAAATACTATTTATAAATAACACACATACAGGTAATTAAATAAGACAGAAGATATGAGAGCAGCATATATTAATGGATACGGTGGTCCCGAAGAGATCAAATACGGTAAGCTGGAGAATCCCAGGCCCGGGAAGAGGGAAGTATTGATCCGTGTTGCAGCTGCATCCGTTAATCCGGTGGACTGGAAAATACGTGAAGGCAGGTTAAAACTTTTCTCAGGAAAAAAATTCCCGATGGTCCTGGGTACGGAGGTATCTGGGATGGTTGAGGAAACAGGATCGGGTGTAACTAAATTTACGCGTGGCGACAGGGTTTTTGCAGGGTTGAGTCATAAGGGGGGAGGCTATGCAGAGCTTGTTGTTGCGGATCACGAAAAGGTGATCAGAATCCCGGATGCGCTGCCATTTGTTGCAGCATCTACGATGGCTGTGGCCGGATTGACACCCATGCAATCATTCACCTTGCATTATAAAGTGAAACCCGGTGATGAAGTATTGGTAAATGGTGGTTCCGGGGGGGTAGGGACCTATGCCATCCAGATCGCGAAAATACTTGGCGCGCGTGTGACTGCCGTTTGTAGTGCGCGGAATGCCGGACTTGTAAAGCAGTTGGGTGCAGATGAAGTGATTGATTACAACAAGGAGGATTTCAGGGATCGAAGGGCTGCATTCGATGTGGTCCTGGATGCAGCCGCAAATGCATATTTCCCCGAGACAAAAGCCTGTTTGAAGAGGGGAGGAATGCTCATCAAACTGAACCTGTCAATTGCCAGCTATCTTAAAGGGAAAGGGTCCGCACTGTTTTCCTCGAAAAAGTATAAAATGATCCTGGTAAAAAACCGTCCGGAAGACCTGCAATGGGTGATCGACCATATTGTTTCCGGAAAAATCAAGGTTGTGATCGACCGGACCTACCTGCTTGAGGAGGCCCGGAAGGCGCATGAATACAGTCAGAGCGGAAGGGCCAGGGGAAAGCTGGTGTTGAAAACAGGGGCAGATGGATCTAAGCTGAAGTAGCAAGAAGCATATTTTTTTTCCGGGCATTAAGCAGCTCACCTGGTCCCGAATAGCCTGTCACCTGCATCACCCAGTCCGGGGACGATATATCCTTTTTCATTCAGCTTGTCATCCAATGCTGACAGGTAGATATCTACATCGGGATGGGTTTCTTCGATCTTTTTAACACCTTCAGGGGCACCGACGATGCATACCAGCCTGATCTGGGTGGCACCCTCCTGTTTCAGGTAGGTGATCGTTGCTGAAGCGCTCCCACCGGTGGCCAGCATTGGGTCGAGGACCATTACCACCGCATCTGTGATGCAAGGAGGAAACTTGGCATAATATTCCTGGGGCTCAAGGCTTTCATGGTCACGGTACATGCCCACGTGGCCTACCTTTGCCGTGGGAATGAGATTAGTGATCCCATCAACCATGCCCAGGCCGGCCCGTAAAATGGGTACCAGGACAATGTTCTTGGCCATTTCATGCGTGTTACAGATGCCTATAGGGGTTTCAATCCTCACATCGCGCAATGGGAGATCGCGGCTTATCTCGTATGCCATCAGTCCGGCAATCTCATCCAGTGCTTCCCTGAAATCCTTTGTTCCGGTCTCTTTCTTCCTGATTTGAGCGAGTTTATGGGTGATTAGCGGGTGTTTGACTAAGTGTAGCATGTTGTGACAGATTAATTCTTAAAGATATAAAAAGATATATTATTGCATCTGCACTTGAATTGGATTATCTTGATCATTAAAAATATCTGAACTTTTAAAGGATCATTTACTATGAAACACATCTTTGTGATTGCATTGCTCCTGGGTTCGGGAGCCGTGGTATATGCGCAGGAGCGTCCAAACGCCTCGGGTATTCCCGAAGGTTTTGATATATTGTTTAATGGAGAAGATTTTACTCACTGGAATGTTCCGGAAGGGGACAATGGTCACTGGAAGGTGATCAATGGCGTGATCGATTATGATGCAGAAAGTGAAGCAGCCAGCAAAGATCTCTGGACCGACCGGGAATTCCAGGATTTTATTCTTTATGTTGACTGGCGGATCAAGGAGACACCTTATATCAATCCGCGGGTCCCGATCATTATGCCGGATGGTTCCCACAAGCGCAATGCGGAAGGGGAACAGATCCGGATGAAGGTTCCTGATTCGGATTCCGGGATCTATCTGCGAGGCAGCAGCAAGTCGCAGGTGAATATCTGGTGCTGGCCGGTCGGCTCCGGGGAGGTATATGGCTACAGGATGGACAAGAGTATGCCTCTCCAGGTGCGGCGGGGAGTCACCCCGTCTACACTGGCAGACAACCATATTGGGGAATGGAATACCTTCAGGATCATGTTAAAGGGTGATCGATTGACCGTGGACCTGAACGGTCAGCGCGTTATTGATCAAGCACAATTGCCCGGTGTACCCTCATCCGGTCCTGTTGGCTTACAGCACCATGGCAGGAAAAAAAATGGTCCTGGATCTGCGCAGAGATATTTTTGCCGGCATGATAAAAGGGGTGAGCCGTAACAGTGCCCAGGCATACCGCACAGGGCTGCAGGACCTGGATACCCTGAAAACCTATGCATCCTCTCCTGCCATATATGCGCTGTTCGATGCGCCCTGGTCCCCGTTTTATCTGCTTTTGATATTTTTGTTCCAGCCGGTGCT